>NZ_JAAHHZ010000001.1:0-298081 GCF_010672005.1 Moorena sp. SIO4A5
CTACCTTCCTGGTGCTTATAGCGCTACGGAACCACACCGACCCCATCCCGAACTCGGAGGTGAAACGTAGCTGCGGCGAAGATAGTTGGTGGGTAGCTGCCTGCTAAAATAGCTCAGTGCCAGGATAATTAATTTAGACTAAAACCTCCTTAGGTAATCTTGACCTGAGGAGGTTTTAGATTTTAGGAAATAGCGATAGTTCTAGGAAATAGGGATAGTTGTGCTTGGCCATCAGCCCACACCTAAAATTTAGCAACTTATTAAAATTTAGCCACTTAAAAGCCACTTAAAACGGAGAAAGAAATCTCAAGAGTATGCTCCCAACCGATGCCAAGGCATTGCCTAAATTAGAACCTCCTTTAGAGGTTACAGAATTTTGGGCAATTTCTATCCCTTTAACCAAACTCTGTGACGCCTGGTATCCAGGAATATTTCCTTGTTCTTTAAACAGTTCACTAGCAATAGTGCCATCTTGGGTCGCTGCTGCTTCCTCTCCTAGTCGGAAACGAGCCATACCACGAGCCAAAAAAGCTGGAGCAAAGTCAGGCTTAATGCTCAAGGTTTTGTCGTAATACTCAATGGCAGTTTTGTAGTTACCTCTTTTGGCTTCTACTACTCCCCACGCATAGAAATCTTCTGGGGTACCTGCATAATCTGGAATACCAATCGTTCCTTGTATATAAGCATTACTCAAGCTCACACCATACAATTGGGCATTAACTAAAAACGCTTCCCTCAGGTCAGTACTGAATAAGTTAGCACCAGCAAGATTAGCACCAGCAAGATTAGCACCATTGAGAGAAGCACCAGTGAGATTGGCACCACTCAGGTCAGCTCCTGTCAAATTAGCACGGCTGAGATTAGCACGACTCAAGTCAGCCCCAGCGAGATTAGCACCCACTAAGTCAGCCATAATCAAACCTACCCTAGTTAAATCACACCCTTGACACTGTTTGGTTGAGAGTAACTGTTGAGTATGAGCTAGATTTTCAGCTTTAGCAATGGTGCTGAGGCTGGTCGTAGTTAGTAAAGCCGCACTGGTGAAAATTGTGAGTTTGATGTTCATGGAATTCATTGTTCTTCCAACAGCTGCTAATTATGAATTAGCAATTATGAATTATGAAGTGTAAATCCTAGTTGTGGTTAAAGTTTTTAGTTAACGTGATAGGCTAAACTTCTAAACTCCTTTAAACCTTAAACTTTCATAATTATCCCTAATTTTTAAAAAATTGGGTGGCGAAGTTTTGCGATCGCGTTGGTGACAGTGCCCTTGCTTTGAGAATTGCCGCTGTTAAAAAGACGTAGGACACAACCCCAACTATTGCCAAGAGTATACTATTAACATATCCCATGGCGTTCCACAAGGCATGCAGAGCAGAAGCATTCAGATAGCCAATGCCTATGATCTGCCAACGCTTACGGGGTTTGAGGACGCTTAACCCAATAAAATACCCGAAGTATCCACTATAAGCCATGTGTCCTGCCACTGAGCCAAGAACCCGAGGAATCAGCAACTGCAATCCTAACAGGTGACCGTCCAATTCAGTAGTTGGCAGTATCACATCGTCTATAATATTCGGCACATATTGCCCTAAGGTTTCTACCAAGGTAAATCCCACCCCTGATGCTGTCCCCAATAAAATTCCATCGAGGGGTTCCCAGACACCAATTCTTTCTCGCCAAGGGGTACGCAGCAACTGTCCCAAAGCATATAATCCCAGCACAGGTATAGCCTTGAGCAACTCTTCCATTAACCCAGCACCAAAAAACATCCGGATGAATAAAGTAGTCAAGTTGACAACTTCACCTAGTTGTGGTATATCGCCAGGTAAAATTCCTCGAAAAATATTGATAAATAGGGGCAGCAGCGGACTGATCAAGATTAAGCTGGTGGATAGAGTACTACCCACCAGCACCCACCAAGGTTTAGGTTTGCCACAAAGTTGGTAAACAAAGTAATAGGCTAATCCTGCCAAGTAGGCAGCTAGCAACAGATTAAAAACTACTGGTTGACCAACTGCAGCAAACATTGATACGACAAAGAGTACAGTCACGATACCAGGAGCCAAAAAAGCTTTCTGATTTAAATCCCGTCCTGTTGAGAAGATGGGAAACAGTTGGGTAAAGGTGACATAATCAGTCTGAGGCTTTGGTATCTTGCTAATCGGTTTTAGGGGTTTTTCTATGGCAATAGTTTGGGATGGGATGGATGGTAAATTAACGAATGTCGTTACCTCGCACTCAAAGATGAATTTTGGACCATCGTGACCCAACTCAATCCGATCCCCTGAGTGCAATTGCTGACAACCCTGCAAATATTCGCCATTGACATAGGTGCCATTCACACTATCAAGGTCACAAATTTCCCAGCGGGGACAGCCATTTTTTAGAGGGGTCAGAGGGCTAATTACCGCATGACGGCGCGATACGCTGACGTAGCGATAGGGATCTAAGGAAATTTTACAGCTAGGGTCACGTCCAATGACGTTATCCTCTAATTCAGAAAGGGGTAGTAGGGCGAGTATCTCTTTGTTATCACTAGTGGAAAGCTGGCGCAGAAATCCACTGTAAACTTGACCAGTCATTGCTACTTTGGTCGTTATTGGTTATCAGAGTGGGAGAGTTTGAGAGGGAAAAGAATACCCCGTCCTCAAAGGTCGGGGATGAATTTTCCCTCTCAAATAGTGTTAATATAAAAAGTAAGGGTCTCAAAAAAACTGGGTATTGACCCTACTCAGCTACCCTGGCCATAGGCCACGCGGGGCGCGTTCGGTGCGCGGGAAAGTCACGCCCATGGAGATAACAGTCGCCCACGGCTGTGCCTGGGAATCCCCATCCCTCTTAGGGTGGGGAGGTTCAATCACACTCCCCATGCTAATCCGGCAGGGGATTCTAGTTTCAAGAACGTTTCTTTCCTTTGCAGATCTCTCGATCAACACAGATATAGGAAACATCCACCCTGTCAGCCATGCAAAGCGCGAGTGGGGGTTTTCTTTCCCCAAGACCGCGCTGCATCGCTCGCATACTTCCCAAATGCCCAACGGTCGCCTTAGCAGAGGCTTTGGATTACTTTGGCTGCATTAACATCACCAGGATAGTGATCAGTTGTCCAATCATTTTTGTATATCCTTGGATCCTAATCACCCACGGTTTACGATGGTTTCTAGCAAAGGAATTGCACCACCAAACGAATTTCACTACTATTTTTTAAAATATCATTAGCCCTTGATATTCGCCCTGGCATCAAGCACCGCTAGGTAGAAAGAGAGACCACCAATAGGAATACTAGCAGCGAGGATAATTCCAGTCACCAACTTACCTAACTCGGGGTCACCATAGGAAAGTTCAAAAATTGAACCCACAGCCGCAATCCCAGCCACACAGGCAATCATCAAAAATAGAGCACTTTTTGGAGTCATCATAAGCTTTTTTGTTAAAGATTATTATCAGAAATCATAAGATTGAAATTAGCTGTGGGCCAATCAATTAGACCTAACCTCTAAGTAATAGGTCATATTTAGTGCGTTTTAGTATTTATCATGCTTGGGTGTTAGTTAATTAAGCATTGAAGATTGACAATTGCCAATTTTAAATTTATACCGATCCGATAAACCCTATTATAAGTGATTAACCGGACTTCATATCAAGTTTATAAGAGCAGTCACAGTTCAGGAAATTGTAGAAAGTTAAGGGAGTATAAATATTACTGTGACTATAGCAACTGTGACTATAGCAATCGTAATTGAAAATTGAACAAGAACAGGTTGTTATAGTCTTTTCCATCACCCTATGACGACCTCACCAGAGGTTGCACAAATAAAATCAGATTGGTATAGTTATTTAATTGGTTTCACCGCTTGGGGTGAGAATCCGTGCTTATTCAGTTCTTCAGTCAAGGCTAGACCATTTTGCACCCGATCAACAAACATCACTCCTTTAAGATGGTCTATCTCATGCTGAATGACGCGAGATAGTAATCCATTCGCCTTTAAGGTTCTAGGGCGTCCGTTCTCATCCTTGTAGGCTACTTCAATGTCGTCTGGACGGGTGACATCTAAATATACACCGGGGATGCTCAAACAACCTTCCTGGCCATCACACGGGGTGCTACCAAAACTCTTGATTTCTGGGTTAATTAACACCAGCGGTGGGTTATCTTGGTTATTAGGTTCACAGTCAACCACAATTATTTGCTTATTAATCCCGACCTGAGGGGCTGCCAAACCGATACCATCTGCACTGTACATGGTTTGCAGCATTTGCTCAGCTAATTTTCGGATGTTGTGGTCTACTTTAGCAACCCGCTTGGCAGGCTGACGCAGGACGCGATCGCCTAGATAATGAATTGTTAATGGTGGATTCTCTAATTTTTTCTTTTCAACGATAAGTTCAGCAGTCATGGGGTTATTGAGTTGTGAGTCAGGGTATGGTTAGGGTTAGACGCTCAGCTGCTAAAGGATTAGAACACTCAACATACACATTCTTCAACAGAGTGCCTAAGACAGAGTGCCTAAGTTGGTCTATTATTATAGTCTTGCCTCGCTTTCTTAGTTTATCATGCCCCACGCCCCAAGAGCCTTTGCGCTGCGGTGCGACAAGGCGCTGCCTGAACCTCCTCAAGGGAACGCACACCAAGAGAGGGGATGGGGAGCGCGTTGCAATGATTTGATTGACTCTCCCTGGTCGCCCATAGGTGGGTATTATGTCAAAATCGTACGTTTCAAGTGATTTCTTGGTATCCCACAATTCTTTTACGCTGGAAACTAGCAGCTCTATCGATTAGAACCCAAAAGTAACACCAAGTCAGGGACTGATGTTTAAATTTCTCACTCAACTGGATTACCTGCTGCGGGAAACTTTCTTAGGTCTACAACGTGGCGGCTGGATCAACTGGGCGGCGGTTAGCACGGTGACTGTCCTATTGTTTCTCTTTGGTATAAGCTGGCAAGCCTCCTGGCAGTTA
Source organism: Moorena sp. SIO4A5 (assembly GCF_010672005.1). NCBI lineage: Bacteria > Bacillati > Cyanobacteriota > Cyanophyceae > Coleofasciculales > Coleofasciculaceae > Moorena > Moorena sp. SIO4A5. The sequence continues at coordinate 4,964 of NZ_JAAHHZ010000001.1, forward strand.
GGTGGGCTACTCAATCAGTTGGGGAATCAACTAGAAGTAGCTGTTTATCTCGAACCAGGGGCTGAGGCAGAAATGGTCTTACCAGCAGTTCAGAAACTGCCCAAGGTGATGGCGGTTCAAACCATTTCCAAAGAAAAAGCTTGGGCATCCTTGGTTGAGGAACTGGGAATTTCGGAGATTGCAGCTGCTACGGAACAGTTGGAAGGGAATCCCCTAGTGGATGAACTGAAGGTAAAGGTAAGCAAACCAAAGGATGTGCTAATTCTTGCCCAGCAGTTGTCACAGTTGCCAGGAATAGATCAGGTGCAGTATATGGATCAGACTCTCAAACAAATGCGACAGCTTCATCATGGTTTAGGCTGGGTGAGTCTGATCATTACTACCATTCTCAGTCTGACCGCAGTGGCAGTTGTCACCACCACAATGCGCCTGATTGTGATCGCAAGACGCCGGGAAATTGAGATTATGCAGCTAGTTGGGGCAACCAGATCCTGGATTTATCTGCCGTTCATGTTGCAAGGAATTACTTTTGGTGTAGCTGGGGCAGTCCTAGCCTGGGTTTTGTTGATCGGTCTGCGGCAATTTCTGACTAATCTGCTAGCGACTGGACCTGATTTTATCGAATTTATCGCTACAGTGGTACCACCGGATCCACTTAAAATTGTTGTGCTACCCTTACTGTTGTTGATTCTGGGGGGTTCAGTGGGTTTGCTCGGTAGCTGCCTAGCTGTTAGTCTCGAAAGCATCGCTATCGGGAAATGAGGTTACCAAAATTTGGTCTAATTCTGGTATTTTGTCAGTGGTTAGTGTCATGGCAAGTGGTTAGAGTAACAGAGGACTGATGACCAATGACTAATGACTCACAGCTAATAACTAAGGACTACTTATGCGATCGCAATGGGAATGTTTTTTGCAAAATCAAGGGAGTTGGCATGGTTCCTTTACCACATTCTCACCAAAAGGGCAACAGTTAAAAGATATTCCCTCTGTGCTCACCATAGAAGGACTCGACGATAACCAAAAAATTCGTTTGACTCTTCGCTATCTGCCACCTGAACAAGCTATATTCAACCGAGTTCTGGAATACACCCATGTAGATCGCTATCTTATGTTCTTTGACACTGGTGCGTTTTCCCAAGGCGCACTACAGTGGGCTCCTTATTCCGAATTTGGGGCAGAATTTGGCTTGATTGAGGGTAACCGTCGTCTGCGGATGGTGCAACTGTATAACAGGGAGAGTCAGCTGAAACAGTTGACCTTAATTCGAGAAAAACTGGCGGGTACGGATACACCAGAACGTCCAGCATTAACCTTGGAACAGTTGCTCGGAGAGTGGCGTGGAGAGGCGGTAACGCTTTATTCTGATTTGCGTACGCCTAACATCTATCCTACTCACCTTAAACTTCAGCATCATGAAAGTAACCGCTTAGTACAACAACTCACATTTGGCACAGGAGAATCATTAGGTACCATCACCTCTAGCGCTAAGATTGATGGCTCAATTCTGTATTTTGACGAGGGTGCTGTTTCTACTCAAGTCTTATTATTGCCCGATGGGGCATCGTCTACTTGTCCAATAATGGTTAAGTCAGGTCATTCTTTCTTCCTAGAAGTAGGTTGGCTGTGGCAACCTAACCAACGTCAGCGGCTGATTCGCTCTTTTAACGATAAAGGGCAATGGGTTAGTCTTACTTTGGTAAGAGAGCACAAAGTATCTTCTGGGCCTTATATAAAAGGATAAAGTATCAAGGATGAAGTAGGTGGGCTTGTTTACAACCCAGTCAATCTGAATCGATATTATATACAGCATTTTTAAAGGAGATGTGAAATTAGGATTGATGGATAAAGATAACTTCGGATCAGTAGGAAAGAAATACAAGTATTTTTTGATGTTATGAGCAATCAAAGATTTGGTTTGGAAATGCTATATAGCATTTTAATTTTAAATATAAACATAGCGGTGCGACCCAAGGGCGATTTACTCGCCCTAGGAGGCGCGCACCGTGGATTGATCTAATAAAGTGATGCAGCGCTATTCCCTATTCTAACTCAACTAGCCCTATAGCTTGTTTAACCTGTTAAGTGGTTAAAGTTGCGCCTACGTTTTTTTTGTTTCTATTCCACAGCGGTAACTACCAACTTACGTTAAAGTTGTAAATTTTTGTATCAAAATTCAAAATTATGGATTGAATCTGAAATAAAAGTGGTATAATACCCAGAAATTTCAGTCAGATCCAAAAAACTTGTTCAAATTTGCCCCATAGGGAATATGGATTGGTAAAGATGACCTATAAAGGTAGCTTAGAGATTCTCAAAGAGACTAGTCGGACTTTTTATATTCCAATTAGTACTCTGCCTAAAGACCTTCAAGAAGCTGTCGCTTCTGCCTACTTATGCATGCGTGCAATTGATGAAATCGAAGATCATCCTCAACTTGGTAAGTCTACCAAAGCAGCGCTGTTAAGAACAATTAGCTTAAACCTACAAACAATGGGCAGCAGTTATAATGCTAGTTCTACTAATAGTTATACTAATGATGAACTTCTTGCAGTTTTAAGTAAATATGAAACACTTCCAGAGGTAACAACTCGTATTGGTGATTGGGCAATTCTAGCACCAGAAACCATTGCACCTCGAATTTGGGAAGCAACTTCAGCAATGGCAGATAGAATGGCTTACTGGGTTGAGTGCGGTTGGAAGATTCGTACAGAGGGTGATTTGAATGGCTACACTTTCAGTGTTGCTGGTTCTGTAGGATTATTACTTTCTGATTTGTGGGCTTGGTATGATGGAACCCAAACCAATCGTCACCAGGCAATTGGTTTTGGTCGAGGCTTACAGGCAGTTAACATTCTACGTAATCGAACTGATGATTTGACACGTCACGTGGATTTCTTTCCCCAGGGATGGAGTTCAGAAACTATGCAAAGGTATGCCCGTAGAAATCTTTCTTTAGCTGATGCCTATACTAACGCTCTTCCCAAAGGTCCAGCTAGAAATTTTTGTCAAATTCCTCTTGCTTTGGCTCATGCAACACTTGATGTTTTAGCTCTCGGACAAGCTAAACTTAGTCGTGAGGCAGTGATTGGTATTGTTGAGAAGTTGACTGTGAGGTAGTGCTAGATCTTAAGGTTCAATCGCTTTGCTACCAGTCAAAATTATAAATTAAAAATTCAAAACTACCCCATAAATTAATTCAGGAGCTTTTATCCGGTGGAAAAAATTCAAAATTAGAAGACTATTCATTTGAAATTTTGAATTTGGCATTTTGAATTTAAAAATGCTCAAGTCCCCATGACCAATTATCCATTACCCGAGAAGGCAATGATAATTAGTCAACCGGATTTGGCATGATATTTCTTTCCCGGTGCCCTTGACCTAGGTGAATTAAATTCGCCACGGGTCGCACCGCACTTTCCCCGAATTCGCAATAAAACTTATTATAAGTTAACTATAAGTATCACCAGAGTAGAGAAATCTTTACCATAAAAACTACCCATAATTTGTTATCCGGAATAGACTTAACTCATATTGAAGTATAAATCTAGAGGCTTTAAAAAGCCTGAGTCGATAGTAAAGAGGTAAGACCTATGGATAGCGAACTGAGCCAAGTTCTATTACTGGTGTTGATTTTTTCTATTTCCTGTATGATTTTGTCTCCGGTGTTATGGTGGATTCTGCCAGACAGAAGCATCAATAACGCCTAACCAGACTTTGCCAAAACCAAGCCAGTAAGCAGGTTTAGATGACATCAGTCTCAATCAAAATGTATTATGAACCCACCAAGCACAGGTGGGTTCACTAGAAAAAAAACTGGTATGATACCTCGCCCCTTGTGGCCAATTTGTGAGTCAATTTTTCTACAAAATATTTTTTGCATCTCCTGCCCTTGGGTCAAACTTTTTGTAAAATTTCGTTAAGACCTGCAACGAATCGTTCAATACCTTCTGCTGCAGTTTCCTTTTGCAAAGCACCATAAGCAAGCCTGAGGTAACACCCGTCCTCAATACCAAAGGCGCTACCTGGCATCACAGCTACCCGATGTTCCCGAATCAGTCTCTGTACCAACTCAAAAGCATCCAACTGAGTATCCACTTTTAGGAAAACATAGAACGCTCCATCCGCAGAACCAATGGTACACAAACCCTCTAGACGTTTCAGGGAGTTCAATACCACCTGTCTTACAGACGCGATCGCATTAATATGAGGTTGACAGTAATCTTTTCGAGTACTCAATGCCCCTAAAGCCGCATACTGAGAAATGACTGGGGGACAAATTAGGATTGTATCCTGAACCTTTTGAATTGCTTCAAACAAGTGTTCTGGAATAATCATGTAGCCAATCCGCCAACTGGCAAAACCGTAGGCTTTGGAGAGACTGTAGAGAGAAATAGTGTGTTGACTACTTTCGGGAAAGGCACCTGGAGAAAAGTGTTTTACCCCGTTGTAGGTAAAATACTCATAAGCTTCATCACTGATGTGGTAAATTCCGTGATCGCCACAGAGTTGATTTACCTGACGCAATGCCTCTTCGGAATATACCGCCCCAGTAGGATTATTAGGTGATATGGTCACTACTGCCTTGGTTCTGTCGGTAATAGCCTGTGCGATCGCGAACGGATTTAGCTGGTAATTATCATCGGTTGGCACCAGCACTGGATCACAACTAGCCATCTTAATCGCCATTTCGTGGTTGAAATAGTAAGGCCTTTGAAGAATAATCTCGTCCCCGGGAGTGGTAATTGCCAGAATCGCGTTCATAAACGCCATGTTGCTTCCTGCGGTGACAACGATGCGGTTGGCGGAGTTAATCTCAATTTTGTTATCAGTTTGCAGTTTTGCCTCAATTGCCTCTCGCAAAGTCGCAATTCCCTGTACCGGTTTGTACTTATGATTACCTGGTAAGCTGTAGAATTCACGCAACATTGCCATTGCCTCTGGAGGGGGATCATAATATACCACCCCCTGTCCTAAGGATATTGTGTCAGGATATTTACGGATCAGTTCGCCAACCATGGGAATGACTGGCAACTGCACCGCCTCCATGCGGGAGGTCAGGGTTTTCATGGTTTCTTCTTTTTTTTGAGTGAAGGTACCCGTGGTTCATACTAGCGAATCTCATACCAAATCCGCTTGGTCATTACCCCTTTATAAAAATCGACCAAATCTTTTTATCCCAGGAATATAGGGCTATGCGGATCAGGGGGGTATGGAAACAGGATTTGGTATCAGCAGTTAATCGAGATAAAAAAAAACTGAATTTTTCTATTGCTTCAGTATTGTGTTGCTATCCTTAAAGGCGTTGTTTACTTTTCCTTTAAGAAAAGTTATGTTAATTATATTTAAATACTTTTGTATTAATTTTTGTTTGTTTTTAATTCGGTATTACTAAAAAAAATTTAAAAAAATCTAAAAAAAGAGATAACCAATCCCATTACTTTTGATAATCTAATAATCTGTGGAAATTGATGGGATAAACTGGTAGTTATCCATAGATAGCCATGAATAGAACTACTGGGGGGGCGACATGCAAGCTGAAATCATTACTGGGTAATAATTTCAGCTCATAAGTAACAGAAAGATACATGCTGTTTTGGGCTGACATTGCACCTAGTTATAAGGGTTTAAGCTTCCAGAAAGCGATGCAGTGGCCTCACGGGGAGGCAGTGCGGTCAAAGGAGGCAGCGCGGTCAAAGGAGGCCACACCATGAGCGACTGCCGTTCCACGGGGCAAACAGCGGTGCGGACGCAGGTTCCGTACACAGACCCATGCGCCATGAGCAACTGCCGTGGTTTTCCCCACTCGCGCTTTGCATGGCTGACAATGAATCCAGGGTCAATTTCGGACTGTATCTTGCCTGAGTTATTGGCATCAAAGCCTTATATAGTCGGCTTTTCAGAGCTTATATAACCCCCTCAGCTAGAACTAATAGTTTTCTTAACCTTAACTGGGCACGAAAATTTGAGGAGAGTGCGATGAGCGATCCTAATAGAGAAATGGAGATGCGATCGGCACAACCATTAGCTGAACAGCCAGTCCAGGATCAAGTTGACCAGGCGAAGACAGAGGCCCGTAAGGAAGAAGTTATCGACATTTACGAAGATTTGCTCACCACGATCTGGAACCGGATTATGCCGACCTTAGGTAGAGTGACAGTAGTGTCGATTATGGAAAGATCTCTAGCTTTGACAGCGGAAAAATATCCCCTGATTGGCTACATAGAATCAAGTGCCGAGGGAGTTTCGTTTGAGGTGTTTCGCCAAAAGGTTTCACCAGAACAACGGTTGTTAATTCGTGAGGCGCTCAAAGAGTTAGTCACAACCCTAATCGATATTCTAGCCATCTTGACGGGCGACATTCTAGTCAGACAATTACTCAAGGAAATTGAAGGGAAAAAACTTATATGATCAGGCCTCGGACAAAGCCCTTAGGTAAACTGCCTACTAGTATTCCTGGTCTAGACTCGATTCTCGCTGGTGGTATTCCGGAATTGTCCATTAACATCATCACTGGGCCACCCGGATCTGGTAAGACGATCTTTACCCAGCAAATACTATACACCAATGCTAGTACAGAGCACAAAGCCCTTTATCTAGTCACCCTATCTGAACCTTCAGTCAAATTACTGCACTACCTACAAAAGTTTGATTTTTTTGACCCCAGTAAGGTAGGTACTGCAGTAATTTATCTCGACATCGGCGAGATTATCCGAGAGCAGGGTCTAACAGAAGCGATCGCTGCCATTATTAATTACGTAAAGGAGTATCGACCTGCGCTGATCGGCATTGATAGCTTTAAAGCTATTCATGATTTGGCAACGGATCCCGTAGAAGTACGTAAGTTTGGCTACGACCTCTCAGTGCGTCTGACCACTTGGGGAGTAACAGCTTTTTTAGTAGGGGAATACACTGACGAAGAAATTAAACATCAACCCATCTTTGCCATCGCCGATGGGATTATTCGTCTGCAAAATCAGCCTCTGGGGTTACACTACCAGCGTTATTTAGATGTGCTCAAACTCAGGGGGGAAAATTATTTTACCGGGTTGCACCCCTTTGAAATCAGTAAGACTGGCATAGAAGTTTATCCCCGGATTAAGATGCTGGAAAACTTATCGAAGCAGACCCAGGCCAGCCAAAACAAACTTTCCACTGGCATACCTGAACTGGATAGGATGTTAGATGGGGGATTGCAGCATAGCACGGCAACTATGGTTGCTGGAGGCGCAGGCACTGGTAAAACCTTGATGGGACTTCACTTCATTGTGGCTGGAATTCTCCAAGGGGAGCCTGGAGTAATTGTTACCTTTCAAGAAAATCCCCAACAGCTCAAAGCCATTGCCCTGTCCTTAGGTTGGGATTTAGAGGCCATGGAAAAGCAGGGAATGCTAGTGCATCTGTATGATTCTCCCGTAGAACTACAGCCGGATATCCATGCTGCTAAGGTGAAAGCTGTTGTAGACAGGGTTAAGGCTGGCCGGATTATGCTTGATTCTCTCAAGGATATTGAGATTGCCACCCCAAATAAGGTTCGCTACAAAGACTATATTTACTCCTTAGTGAACCAGTTTAAACTTCAAGGTGTGACCACCATCGTAACCAACGAAATTGGGGAGCTCTTCGGACCGTTTCAGTTGAGTGAACATGGCGTATCCTTTGTGGTGGATAATGTTATCCTCTTGCGCTATGTAGAACTATCCGGTCGCATTGGACGAGCCATAAACATTATGAAGGTAAGGGGAGCGCCCCACAGCAAAGAAATCCGGTTTTTTGAAATTACCTCAGATGGAATTCGCATCGACGAGGTGATTCAAGCTCAAACTGGTGTGCTGACTGGAATGCCTGTCTTTAATAATAATTACTTCAATGACAATGGCTTTAAGGAGTTGCTTAACCAGAGTCGTAATATCATGGAAATCTTGCAGGGGGTGGAGGAGATGGACATCAATCAATTAGCAAATCGCACTGGATTCAGCCCTCAAGAGTTGCTCCATGAGTTAGAGAATCTGAAGCAGCAGGGTATGGTAATTACCTGGGAAAGTCAGAATACAACCTATTACAAAGCTACGATTTGATTGATGATTTTGATTGATTATTAGTTAAATTACCACTAATGACTAATGAATAATGGCTAATGACTAATGCCCAAAATCAAATTAATGCCTACAGGAGTGCCAAATCTGGATGCAGTTTTGGGCGGTGGCTTTCCCATCTACTCATTGAATATCTTGGCAGGGGCTCCTGGCACTGGCAAAACAATTTTGGTGCAGCAGATTCTGTTTAACACTATCAAGCACCAACCCCATAAGAGAGCTCTTTACCTCAGTACCCTTTCCGAGCCAACCCTTAAGGTGGTGCGTTATATGCAGCACTTCCAATTCTTCGATGCTCAAGTATTTGGTGAGCAGGTGATCTATAGTGATGTCGGTTCATTCTTAATTGAACAACCGATGCCTAGGTTGGCAGATCATATAGTGGGTTTGGTCAATCAACATCAAGCAGAAGTTATAGTCATTGACTCTTTTAAGGCCATTGCTGACCTGACCGAAAAAAGTGGTGACTTCCGCCGTTTTTGCTACGAACTATCGGTTCGCCTCGCCAGTGCTCGTTGCACGACTTTTTTAGTGAGTGAATCCGATCCCTCTCAGATTAACTACAGTGCAGAATTTGCTTTGGCTGATGGCATCATTTACCTTTCGACCCATGAGGAGGCAGGGGAGCAACGCCGTTGGTTACAGGTTCATAAATTACGGGGTCTGGCACCGTATATGGAACCATTTCCCTTTGTGATCACTAATGTGGGGGTGCGGATTCTCAGCCCTACCCTAACCCTCAGGCAAAAGTCGGTGAGTTGGTCAGTTCCAGCAGGGCGTATGGTGATGGGAATTCCGGGTTTGGATCAACTGTTGCGGGGAGGTATCCCCTACGGTCGTTCAATCATCCTCTCGGGAGTTGCTGGCACTGGTAAAACTACCTTTGGCCTACAGTTTCTCATGGCTGGAGTTGACCGAGGGGAAAAAGGCTTGCTCTTTTCTTTTGAGGAAACCCCCTCTCATCTGTCCCAGATGGCAGCCGGTTTTGGTTGGGACTTAGAACGTCTGATTCAACAGGAAATGCTGCGCATTGTCTTTGTTACCCAAACTAACATCCGGGTTGAAGAACACCTAGATCAAATTGCTCAGGAAATCGCCTCCTTCCAGCCTCAACGTTTTGTGGTGGATTCAATATCAGTCTTGTTCTACAAAGTCAATAACCGAGCCATCCAGCGAGAAAAAACCTTCCAATTAGCAACCCTGATGCAACAAATCGGTGGAGTGGGTATCTTTATCTCAGGTATCCCTGCTCATGAAACTGGACACCTATCCAGCTTTGGTGTGGAAGAAACCATTGTCGATGGCATGATTGTGCTATCAAAAGAACTGGTTGGTCGTAGACGCGATCGCTATCTAGAAGTATTTAAAATGCGAGCATCTGACCATGTCTGTGGTTCTCACCGCATGGCAATCACAGAAAACGGTATTGAGATATTGTACAGTGCCAGCCAAATATCTCCCCCCTCAACCACCGAATCATTAAAATTTATTGAGGATGCTCCCTATTTAGTGTTTGGGTCACTCGAAAAATTGCTCCCAAGCCAAATCCCCTATAACACCGCTTGCTTGGTGGAGGGCGCTCCCGGACTGGGTAAGAGTACCCTAGCCTATCAGTTTTTGCTCTCAGGCTTGCATCGCCAAGAATCAGTGCTATATATTAGTGCCGATATTCCCAGACAACAAGTTTATCAAACCCTCCCAAGTTGGGGATTGCTCCCTGACCCCTACCTGGAAACAGGGCAGTTGGTGATCCTCGATACCTTTAGTCCCATGGTAGAGACATTGCCAACAACCTCTGTACACCTGAATCTGAATGACCCGGAGATGCTTTTGCTCAGGATTGCCCAACAGCTCGAGCAGATGCCTAAACCCTGTAGAGTAATCTTTGACTCCCTCACGCCTCTATTAATCAGCTGTACTCCTAGAGAGTTTATTAAGCTGGTCTACCGCAAAAATCGCCAACTCCGTCAGCCTGATGTGGCAGTGTTAGATATTTTTGCTCAGGACGGCATGGAAAAAAGCGATCTCTACAATTTACTGAACCTTTATGATGTCGTAGTAGACCTTTATTCACCTGACTGGGATCAAATGAATAATGGAGCAGACATTGGCTACAAAAATTGGCTGCGAATTAGTAAAATTCGTGGCGCTAAGGCAGATCAGCGTCCCTACCCTTACAGTATCTCCCCCACTAAGGGGATTGTGATTGATAGCACCGATACTTTTTAGCTACCAAAATCTACTTTGCCGATTTTAGCCCACTAATGCAAGCTGCTTAAGCAGCCAGGGGGTATCTCCCAAGGCCAAGATAGGTTTTGTTCCGCTCAAGGCGCAATTATCTGTGTTTAATAGAAAACGCAACCACTATCATGGTTTGCTTTGGTTTTCGGCTTCAATTCAAGGAACCAGAATGTTTTCAATGACACTATAAAACTAATCATTGTCTAACATATTTTTGGAGATAATGCAAGATATTTGGATAAAATCGTCAACAGTGGCTAGCCTTGAGCCCTCATCCTCTTAGGTTAGGGATGAATTAGCCCTCTGTTGTGGTGTTAGCCACAACTGCCACAATCTACATTAATCTACATCCGCCATCTAATTTGTTCTGTCGGATGACTTGAGATAAAATATCAGGATTGGAGTGAACAAGGTCTATCCTCCTTTCGTCGGATTTTACTTTCGCGCCTTCTGCTGTTAAGTGTGCCAGTATTACTAACAGGAGTGGGTAGTGTTACACAAGTAGTGATTTTAGCTCCCGAAACCTCCATCAGACCGTAGCAAAATCACTACATCTTTATCACTACCCAGGAGTGTATGTGACTTACACAAAGGCACGCTCATTGCTGTTGGACAGTGCTCGCCAAAATCTTACCGAAATTGCTGTACTCCAGGCACAGAGCATTCAAGAGTCAATTGCTGCCCTGAAAAGCAACTTGGTGAGTGCCAGTGAAGCTGTAGCCCTAAAGTCGGAATCCCCAACCGCCTATCAACAATTTGTAGAACAATTGGCTCAACTGTTACCACATCCGATCGATTGTGTACAGTTGATGGATCTAGAGACCAAAGCAATCGCCGCCAGTACTTGTGTTAACCCATTGCTAACTAACCGACCGACTTTTGTATCGTCGGTGCAGCAAAGTCAATCATTGGCTAACCGTAATCATGTTGAGGCTTGCAACAGCTAACTAAAATATCAACTTATCTACCATTATATCTGAAATTGTGGTAGATTATACCTATGGCACTTGTACCACGACCTAAGGCGGTCGAACTTACGGGACTCTCTAGGAACACGTTGAGGAAGTATGGGGACAATGGGACGATCAGATGGGAAAAGACTCCAGGAGGAACTAGACTTTTTGATTCAGAAAGCCTACTCAGGTTCGGCTCAAGACATACAGAACATAATAGACTTCGTCAATTCACAGTGTGCTATTGCCGAGTCAGTAGTACCAAACAAAGAGACGACCTTGCTAGGCAAGTCGCCTACCTCCACTCCCTCTTCCCGGAAGCAGAAATCGTCAAAGAAATTGGTTCAGGACTCAACTACAAGAGGAAAGGACTTAAAACCATATTGGAGCGAGTCGTGCGCGGAGATAAGCTCACGATTGTTGTTACCTGTAGAGACAGACTCACCCGATTCGGATTTGAACTCATTGAGTACTTGGTCGGTCTCAACGGTGGAAAAATCCTGGTTCTCGACCAACCTGAAAGTTGTCCAGAATCCGAGCTTACCGCAGATCTTCTCTCCATCATTCATGTCTTCTCATGCCGTGTCCACGGACTCAGAAAATATGGGAAGAAAATCAAAGAAGATGCGACTGTTCCTAAACCCTGAACAGCGTACGCTTGTTCGCCAATGGTTTGGAGTGTCCCGTTATGTGTTCAATAAAACCATCAAAATACTCCAGGTAGGCATTGTAAAAGCTAACTGGAAAGCTATCAAAACCGACATATTAAACGACCTCCCTGAGTGGTGTAAAGTAGTACCTTATCAAATTAAATCTATAGCGATTAAGGATGCTTGCACTGCTGTTCGGGAGGCCAAAAAGAAATACAAAAAGACCTCACAAATAAACAGAGTAAGGTTCAGGTCTCGCAAAAACCCCATTCAGTCTTGCTATATCCCAAAATCAGCAGTTTCCGTTGCGGGAATATATCATACAAAACTGGGAAAGATAACTTATACTGAAGGTCTTCCTGATGATATTTGCGATTGCCGACTAACCAGTAACAATGGGAACTATTATCTAGTTGTTCCCTATAAAGTAACTAAAAATAAAACCGAAAACCAAGGCAGAGTAGTTGCTTTAGACCCTGGAGTTAGGACTTTTATCACTTTCTTTAGTGAAACATCTGTAGGAAAGATTGGAGATGGAGATTTTTCTCGGATTCAGCGATTATGTCAGCACTTAGATAATTTGATGTCTAGGATTAGTAAATCTAAGGGTGGACAGAAACGCCGAATGAGGAAAGCTGCCCGACGGATGGTAATCAAAATCCAGAATCTAATAAACGAGCTTCATCATAAGACGGCTAGATTTCTGGTTGACAACTTTGATGTTATTTTACTCCCAACTTTTGAAACAGCTCAAATGTCTAAAAAAGGGAATAGGAGAATAAGATCTAAGACTGTCCGGAACATGCTCAACTTTGCTCACTATCGATTCAAAGAGTTTCTGAAACACAAAGCTCAAGAGACTGGAAAAATCGTCGTAGACGTTTGTGAAGCTTATACCAGTAAAACTGTCAGCTGGACAGGAGAACTGGTCAATATAGGCGGAAGCAAAATTATTAAATCAAAAGTTGATGGTCGAACAATGGATCGAGATATCAACGGCGCTCGTGGAATATTTCTACGAGCTTTGGGAGATACCCCCTGGCTGAGTGATTCGGCAAAGCCGACACTTCGTGAACAGCTTGCATTAGTGAGCCAGAATTAGCCTTTGGTAGATTCTGGTAGCTAAAAAGTATCGGTAACAAACATTCCAGTTTTTCAGTAATTGATCCCAGGAATTGTTTCAGACTTCAGACTTTAGATTTTCCAAATCTCAAGTTCCCCTAATCCTAGATTACCCCAATGGTTCAACAACCCAAGCTTGACTATTCCGTTATCTGGGTCAACCGCATGGCAGATATTCCCCAATCCCCTTGGGATGACCTTGCCCAACCCCTAAAAACCCCTTTTTTGGAGTGGGAGTGGTTGAATAATATTGAAACATCTGGTAGTGCTACTGCTAAAACCGGTTGGTTGCCCAATCACCTAACGGTCTGGCGAGATAGACAGCTGATCGCTGCTGCACCTATGTATGTCAAAGGTCACAGTTACGGAGAGTTTGTCTTTGACCAACAGTGGGCGGATTTATCCTACCGCTTGGGCATTTCCTACTATCCAAAGTTGTTGGGTATGACACCATTTACCCCAGCAGTAGGCTATCGGTTTTTAATGGCACCAGGAGAAGATGAAGATGAACTGACACAGATCATGGTAAGTGCTATCGATCATTTTTGCGATCGCAATCATCTGTCTGGTTGTCACTTCCTCTTTGTTGACCCCGATTGGCGACCAGTAATTGAACGCAATGGTTTTAAGGGCTGGCTACATCACAGCTATATTTGGCAAAACCAAGGCTTTAGTAGTTTTGAGGATTACCTAAAGGTCTTTAATGCCAATCAACGCCGCAATATTAAACGAGAACGTAAGGCTGTAGCCAAAGCAGGTCTAACCCTGAAAATATTAACGGGGAATGACATTGAAAAATCCTTGTTTCCCTTAATCTACAGCTTCTACAGCAGCACCTGCGATAAATTTATGTGGGGTAGCAAATATCTCACGCGCCAATTTTTTAAGCAATTGTATCCTAACTACCGTCAGCGAGTGGTACTAATTGCTGCTTACCAGGAGGAGGATGACCAAAAACCAGTGGGAATGTCCTTTTGTATCAATAAGGGCAATCATTTGTATGGTCGTTATTGGGGCTGTTTTGAAGAATTTGACTGCCTACATTTTGAAGCCTGTTACTATGCACCGATTGAGTGGGCAATCGGCCAGGGCATCACCATGTTTGACCCTGGTGCTGGTGGGCGTCACAAGAAGCGTCGTGGATTCCCAGCAACTGCTAACTATAGTGTTCATCGATTCTATGATAAACGCTTTGACCGGATTTTTCAAAACTATATCGATGAGGTTAACTTAATGGAACTTGAGGAAATTGAGGCTATTAATCAAGATTTGCCCTTTACCAAACGGGAAATTAATTTTCAGCTTCCGGATTAATTAGGAGATGCACGAGTATTTTGAATAAACGCGCCTTTTGCACAAAGCACAGATCACAGGGTAAACGCATCTTATTTTGAAATGCCTAGTGGATATGAGATTCATAGGATAAGTATTTATGCTTATGAATTTTCAAATATCTTCTGAGTAAGGCTTCTAGAATTTAGATGCGTTTGCCCTGGCACAGATCAGATTTCCCAGATGTGGCTTGACACAAGGTCATGGAGTGTGGTAATATAACGACTTCGTAGCAGACAAATCAGGTATTGCTAAGCCGAACTACAACAATAATGAATGAGTAATTTTCGCCAATGCTCACCCTATGACTTGCTAGCTCTGGCTGTGGATGAAGCGTCGGAGGGAAGACACGCCGCCGCATTGCGTTATATGACCATGGCCGTAGAGCGTTCTAAGCTTCCAGAATACGCTAGTGACGCTCAAACCTTTATTCGGTTGCACAAAGCCACAGGGACTTTAGTACAAAGCTGCCTATCCAGCTCTGACGAAGACAATCCAGCTAGGCTTTTCTTTATCTTAGACAAGGGACGCAATGCGATTCGGATTGGTTACACTACTAACCCCAATGGTAAGATTAGAGGGCTTGAAACTAAGAGTGTAACCACTTTAGAACTAATAAAAATTATCCCAGGAAGTGCTAAGATGGAAACAGAATTTCACAGAAAGTTCCAACATCTTAGGATTTCTGGGGAATGGTTTGATGCGACTCCAGAAGTGATGAGATATATATCATCTCTTTGAGACTATTAACCCCACAGGAGCTTCACATCTTTCCCGATCTGGGAGAGATTGGGCTAGCATAGGAGTAGTTCTTCACCAAGGGTGCTAACACCAAGGGCTCTAAGGCTGTGGTTTTAGCATGCCATTAACTCTGGCATGATTTACCTTCCTTTACTCCTGTTGTTATTTTTCATTGGACCAGCACTAGCTGCCATTCCTGTCCGTCGTTCTGTTACACTTTCGCAACACACGGATCTGATCGCAGGTTGTATTCTCTACGGTATTCTACCACTTTTGCTCACTTTTGGCGGAGTCCAATTGGCACTGTTCTTTGGCTGTGAATCTGTTGGAATGGGAACAATGTCATTTACTTGTCCGCAACAGCCTTGGCTTGGGAATATTATTTCGTTCATGACTTTTGCTTATGGGTTTGCCATCTTTACAATTCCCTCCGCATTTGTGGGTACTGTGGGATTGGTGATTACCTTAGTAAAGCGTTTTAAAAAGTCAGAAGATCAGATTTCAGGGAGCACAAGAAACCGGTTTACGAGGAGCAGACGCCATAAGGTAATTGCAGGGGTTTGTGGAGCCATTGCTCAACGGTTTAGGATTTCAGTTCTGGCTGTACGGATTGTAACGGTCGCCCTTTCGATTGCTATGCCCATTATTTTCCTGCTACTCTATTTCTGGATCTGGTTAGCATTTCCCTTGTCCTCTTCCACGGACAATACTTAATTACAGAATTCAACTACTACGAAGTCATCAACAAAAGATTTAATGGTAATAGGCAAACATCTAAATCATTGCCCATTACCAATTTAACCAATTTATGAGTTTTAAAAAAAACTCGCTGTTCGCTTACCTGATACTTTAGGAAAAACCTTGGTAGAAAAAGTAGGTAACCATCGGCACAACTGTAGCAACAACCAAGATCACTACAACCCAAAGGGTAGCATTGCTCTCTTGAGTTTCTTCTGCACTCTTAAAGTTGCCAGCAATGTTGATTTCTTCTTCAACTACAGGAGGACCGGGATCAGGTTCGCCAGATAAAACAGCTACTATGCGATCGCTTACATCTAAGAAACCCTGATTATACTTGTTACCATCCCGCAGCGGCACCTGTAGGGTTTCAGAAGCCACACTTTCAGCAATGTCATCGGACATAATTTCCTTAACGGCATTGCCAGTAACGATAGCACTGTTATTGGTGACAGTATCGAGCACTATCAAGGTTTGATTAGCTTGGTCTTCTGGAGTATTATACCATTTTTCAAACAACCCTTGGGCAAAAGTTGCTGCTGTTTCACCATAATCTAGGCCATGGACAGTGACCAGTCTAACTTGATTGCCCGTTGCTTTCGCTAAATCCTCTAAGGATTGAGTCAACTTGCCTTCTGTAAAGCGAGACAGAACCTCTGACTTGTCAATTACCCAAGTCGGTTCTCCAGCGCTAATGTTAGGCATTTGATAGACATTGATGGCATTGGCTGGTGCTGCAATTATTCCGCTTGCTAACAAGATAGCTAAAAGAGGGATAATTAGGGATTTTATGTATTTGCGTTGGTTGTGTAGTTGGTTGAGGAGCTGTTTCATAAAAAACCTGACAACAAAGCAAAATTGGCTTTTCCCCAAAATACTATAGAACTGCCAATCAACCTAATCTTATTTATGGCCAAGATAATGGTACTTCGTGAAACTGCTAACATGTCACCAGTCAGGTCTAGCCAATGGAACCATGTTAAACTATGACCCGTTACAATACCTTCCGAGTTCAGAAGAATTACCCTCTTCTGATGAAACCCCTGTGGATAATGAACTGCAAGATACCATCCCTCACTTATTGAAATCGATTTTATCGATAATCTGGTCAGAGCGCAGGGATTGGTTTTTTGGTATAGATATGGGATACTATTACAATCCCAAACAGTCAGCCATAGTGCCTGATGGATTCCTGAGTTTAGGAGTACAGAGATGGAAAACTCGCCCTAAGGGTCGTCAGGGACGTTTAAGTTATGTGTTGTGGGAAGAAAATGGTGTTGTGCCAATTCTCGCGATCGAGATTGTCTCTCAAACCTATAACGGCGAGTATGACCAGAAAAAATTAGACTATGCTGACTTAGGGTTATTATATTACGTTATTTATGATAGCGATAACTTTCAACCTCGAAAAGGGGATAGCTTTGAAGTGCATCGCTTGGTAGATGGAGTGTATGTGCGTCAACCAGGGAATCCGGTCTGGATGCCGGAAATTGGTTTGGGCATAGGCACAGCAGAAGGAACTTATCTTGATTGGACTAGGGAGTGGTTGTATTGGTACGACCAAAATGCTAGACGGTATCCCTCCGAAAATGAGAGAACTCAACAGGCTGAGCAACGGGCTACTCAAGCTCAACAAGCTGCTAATCAAGCTCAACAAGAGCTTGAAGCTTTGAAGTCTCGACTCAAACAAATGGGAATCAATCCTGATCAGCTTTTGGATTGATCACCTTTGATACCAAGTTGCGGTCAAAGCAACAACTTTCTCTTCTCCCAATCTCCCCATCTCCCCATCTCCCCATCCAACCAATTTCGGTATCAACTCTGTTTCTCTACCACCTGACCCATATACATCCCCCACAACTGGGCAGCTTGGCTACTACTGCCACTAGTAGGAGAATTATTATCATTACCTAACCAAATCCCTGTAACGATCTGATGCTTGGGAATAAAACCGATAAACCACAAGTCTACATTTTTATCAGTAGTACCGGTTTTTCCCCCTTCTCCTTGACCAATCCGAGCACTGCGACCGGTGCCACTAGTGACTACACCCTGAAGCATTTCTGTCATGGTGTTGGCTACCGCTGGTGAAACCGCTTGCTTGTTGATAGTTGGCTGATCAGCGAAGTTGTAGATTACTCGACAGGTTTGGTAGTCTTGGTTATCGGTGCAATCACTACTGTCGAGAATTCTGACAATACCATGGGGACGATACCACAGACCTTGATTTGCGATCGCACCATAGGCTCCAGTCATTTCTAACAGAGTAACCTCACTTTGACCTAAGGCTAAACCAAACACAGGCTCGAGTTTTGAGCTAATACCCAACCGTTGCGCCAGCCGTACTACTCTATCTAAACCAGCATCTTGAGCTACCCTGATCGCTACCGCATTTTCCGATTGAGCCAGACCAGCATACATATCAATATTAGTAGCATCTCCAGACCGCTCACAACGTCTAATCCGTTTAATCCCAGAGCAGGAGTAGGTTTTGCTTGGTAAAATCCCTTTTTCTAAGGCAGCAGCATAGGCAAAGAGTTTAAAGGTTGAGCCTGGTTGACGCTTGGCTTGGATAACCCGATTAAACTGGCTTTTTTGGTAATCGGCACCTCCAACCATGGCTAGAATCTCGCCATTACTGGTATTCAGGCTTGCGATCGCTCCCTGGGAAAATCCTAAGCGGCTACCAGTATTTTTGACATAGTCCCGTAGAGCTGCTTCAGCTTTGGCCTGAGACTCGGTATCTACAGTAGTTTCTACAATAAAATTACCTTCCTTAGCCAACTCTTTGCCCAGTAACCTCCTCAATTGCTGGAAAACGTAGTTATAGAAATAGGGTGCCTTGGTGCTAGAAAGAATTTGTCGGGCTTTCGGGCTAACTTCAATCCGCGATCGCCTAGCTCGATTAGCCTCTTCTCGACTAATCATTCCCAAAGCGTGCATCCGGTCAATCACCCGATTCCGTAATTGTAATGACGTATCATAATTCTGGATCGGGTTATAGCTATTGGGTGCTGGTAAACTTGCTACCAGAGTTGCGGCTTCTTGGATATTCAGATTAGCTGCTGATTTGTCGAAATAAAATTGAGCAGCATCTTCAAAACCAAATGCTTCTATACCCAAGTAAACTCGGTTTAAGTAAGCCTTTAAGATCGCGTCCTTACTGTAAACTGTCTCTAACTTCAGGGCAATAATTGCTTCCCGCACTTTCCGGTCTGCGGTATTGGCTCGACCGACATACTCCGGAAATAGGCTTCGTGCTACCTGCTGAGTTATGGTACTAGCACCTTCGCGAATGCCTCCCCCTTGAAGATTCCGCACCACAGCTCGCATAATCCCATAGGGGTCTACTCCAAAGTGCCAGTAAAAGCGGCTGTCTTCTGAAGCAATCACTGCTTTGGGCAAATATGGGGAAAAATCCGATAACCTCCTCAGTTCTCGGTGAGCATCGGTCCGGGGTTGCCGTAGGGGAATTTGGTCACGAGAGTAAACAATCACAGGACCTGTAACTCCCTCGGGCAATGGCCTGACTGATGGTGCTCTCAGGGTTTGAAATCCAATTAGTAATACCACTAAGGCAATTAAGCCACCGATGCCATAGAGAAAGTAACGAATTCCTTGGATATACCAGGGGGGAGGATAGACGTACTGTAGCTCAACTGATGCAGCTAGTTCTGGTGGTCCGATGGTAAGGGTGTCTCCGTGATACAGAAGCAAGGAGGAAAGTCGGCGTCTGCCACGATAGATACCATTGGTAGAGTTTTGGTCTTTTATGATAAACCTACGCCCACGCCTACCATACCGTTCTAGGGAGAGATGAACTTGACTGACTACTGGGTTGCGAACGATTATGTCACAGGATTTGGAACTGCGCCCGAGTACGTAACGGTCCCCAACCAGGGGATAGACATCGGATTTGTTGGTATTAGCGTCTTGCACCCAAAGTTCCGGCACTCTAGCATTAGGCTTTAGTGCTACTGCTTGAAGATTTACCTTAGCATGAATGGTCTGTACTACCTGAGTTAGCTGACTAAGTATGGTTTTTGGTGGTTTGGAGGGTGGTTGAGAACTCATGGTTGTCAGCGATAAGCGATTCTTGGGTGCTTATTGAACCATTCTAATCGCTCTAGCAATCAGCTCTTTTTCCCTGTTCCCGATTCCCGATTCCCGATTCCCGATTCCCGATTCAGGGACTAGCCGGAAAACTTCCACCAATAAAGTGAATATCACTAAAGGTTTCAATCCACAAACGAGCGCCACAATCGAGGGGATTATCTGGGTTATAAACAATCTTACATGGACCAAGGATTTCCACTTCGTTGCCGTAGAGATTGGTACCACTGCGTTTTACTGAAATTACTGGCTTCCGGTCTTTGGGGCTTTTCTTGATATTCGAGCCAATGTGATTGCGATTGACATTAATCTTGGCTAAAGCGGGAGGACGACTAGTGCGCCATTTTCCTTTTGGTCCACGAGACCCTTTGGTAATTTGTGGCAAATGGTTGAACAGAGGAATAATCCAGAATTTCCCAGTTTTATAAGCACCGCGAACGCGACCCTTCTCTAGGAGTTGGCGCAATCGTCGAGAAGAAATTCCTAATAGAGATGCCGCTTCAGTAGTTCCAACGCACTTGTTCATGGAGTGTTTTTAACTCTTCCTATAATCCTATTTTAATAGATAAAAAGAAAATTGGCAACTTTTTTTAAATAGGGATGAAAGTAGCTAAAGTGTGGTAAGTGTGGAGAGGGTGGAGAGCAAATCAAGTGCTGTGGTTTCCAATATTAGCGACTGCGTCAATATCGGAATAGTTGGAAAATTGGGAATCGGGAATGCGATCGCATAAGCGCGGAAGCTTCGCTTCATCGCGTAGCGTGACCAAAGGTCAATCGCATATGATATGGAAATGCGATCGCTATAGCTGTTGGAAAATGCGTTCGCGTAGCGGCTCCAAAGGAGCATCGCGTAGCGTGACATGCAGGTCAATCGCATTTGTTAATCCCCGTCCACAACTTCTGAACAAGCGGAAGAGTTGAGCTATGGTCGGTCATGCCATCCCGTAACGGCTCCAAAGGAGCATCCCTTGGGAGTGCTCCCAAGTAAGGGCATAGAAACTATTAGTAAATTTATTAATAAAAAATTTTATTTGTTTATGTATAGTTATTTAAATGGAACCCTGATCAAGCAACGGTTTCAGTCATATTTTTATCGGAATTATAAGGTTAAAAAAATATAACCAGGATTTAACAGAAAAATAGCCTTAAATCCATAAGTGTTTTTTAAAATTTAATATAAGTTTGACAAACTTAACAATCGGAGGAGATATGAAACTTAGGTATCGTGGTCTAAGTTACGACGTTCAACCCTCTCTACTAGAAGTAACAGAGGGTGAAATTGGAGGGATTTATCGAGGACAAAATTGGAGATATAACTATCCCAAATATGTGGCTAAATCCTCAAGTGTAAATCCTCTGACATATCCAGAATCAGCAACGCCCAATTTTTATATTGGCTTACATGGGCAAACATGGTTTGAGTCTTTGCAATTATTCGCGCTTTAGAGCTGATTTGTAAACTCGCTGTAATCCTTGTAGGATAAGGCTTGGGCTAAACTAGAACAATTGAACTATTTAATACCCAAAAGACAATCATAGCAAGGTTTTCAGGCTTCTTAATATTTACTTTACAAATTAGCTCTTAAACTCAGGCATTAATGAAATTAAGTCGCCAGAAATGGGCCAATTATCAGCGAGGGTTGAAGGCTGCAAGTCTTATCCATCTACTTTGTGCTTTCCTTGTCACCCCCGTAGTCTCGTAATCTGTCAATGTTAATCCTGTCTCCTGTATCCTGTCAGTGTATTTTAATGGAATCCCAAAGCCATTCTATACTTATCGCCACGGACTTTATTAACATTTTTATGGCTCTTTACTAGTGCGTTAAACATATTGAAAAATAGCACTAGGATTTATCGATTTTTTGCAGACAATAAAAACGCCGAATGAGAGGTCATTCGACGTTTTTAAGGTAAATTAGGGTATATTCATATCAGAGATTGGGCTATGTTGTTCATATACTTATATAACCCACCGCTCATTGCCGGATGAAGCTGTACGTTAGGATGTTGATCTATCCATAACGCGCCCATTGTTGTTACTTTTGTTGCAATGTTGTAGTGGAGATTTGCCCTGATACTGAATAAATTAAGATCTTTGTCATTTCTGGCGGGGTTGTAGTAAGCGTTTTCCCAAATAAATACTATTTTTGAGTTATTTGTTACGTGAGCTGTAGGTTGGTGTCGTTTATAATATTTATTATCCAGCCAAAAATTAAGATCATTTGATACATTACCTGTTGCCGTAATGGCACCTAAATCGTCTGGGGAAGGGTTTGGATCTTTATTAGGATCATAGCCTTGATAGTTTGAATCTGAATCTGAATCGTCTGCTGGATCGTAATATGGGTGGTCTCGATCAACATCAGCACCTGTCACCATGAGATTCATCATAGGGCTTCTTCGTAGAGTTGGAGAAGCTGGAGCGTTAGACTGTTGTAATTCTGCAAGGGTTTTCACATACTCTTTAATTGATTTTGTGTTTGTCTCTGATGTGTCGGCAGAAATCGGTTTACTCTGGTCTTCAGGAGCAAATTGGAGGAACCATCCAATTATTTGTGGGACTCGAATATTGATTGTCACCACTTTCTCCTTAATGGATGAACTCACCCTTTTATCATCAGAATGAGATGCTTCAGAGTGTGAAGCGCTAAAACACAGGAACCCTCCACCTATTGAGGATTTGCTGTCAAGCATTGAATGAATTGCACTGAGACTGTTCTCATTTGCTTTGAAACGGATAGTAATGTCTTTTGCCACTAAAAAAGAACTTGGGAAGCAAGGGATTAAAGTTTTCCTAGCGTTCTCAAGTGCATCATTAAGAGCTTGTTGAGCTTCTTCAGGTTTTTCTTTTGCAAGCTTACGTGCGTTTTCGAGTTCGTTAAATCCGAAAGTAACCTTTTGGTTGGACAGGCGATCCATTGTAGAGGTCAGATTGAAAATACCAGGTTCAAACCAGTTGCGTTCAATGTTAACTTTTGCAACTTTCATTCCGATCTCTATTGCTGTACTGATCTCTGTGAATTTGTCAGTGCTATGAAGCGTTGACTTTTCTTTGTGTCCCCCGGCGCTTCCAAAAAACAAGCTAACGTGCCAATCGGTTTGCTCGAAACTTGTTTGGAGGGTAGTGGTATGATCCATTGCTTCAGAGGTGACATACATTGTCAGATCCATAAAACGGTCTGAGCCTTCCGATTTATTGGATTTATGTTCTAATCTCTCTCCTACAGTAGGTAGCGGTGTTTCGTCTTTTTTTTCATCAGCTTTTTTGGCTGCTTGCTTTAAATTTTGCTCCAGTTCTTGAACTTCATTCAGTAATGCTGTGATCCGATAAAGCAGAGGTTCCAGATTACCGAAATCTCCGGCTTGAAGATTAAGATAATTAACACCTTTTGTTGCTACATCCAGAGCAGAATTTGTGAGTGCCTGTTGCTTTTCGTCAAGGTCTTTTTGTCCCTTTTTTAATTCTTCAAGATCTTCTTTGGAGATGGTTGATGATTGATGATCACCATCTTTATCAAGAGTATTCTTTATGTTATTGATTTCTTCCAGTTCCTTTGTTTCTTCACCACTTCCACCGGATTCCATATAGATATTGAATGCAAGTACAGCGTTATCAGAAAACTGTCCGGTCAGGTCAGTTTGTGCTTGGCTATATGCTTTTTCAGCTTCTACCAATGCATCGTTTGCTTCCTTTAATTTTTCGTCGCTTACCTTTCGTTTTATAAGCGCATTAACTTGGCTTATGGCAGCATTTAAAACTTTTCGTCTGTTCGACAGTTTACTTATGATGTATTTGGGTGATTCCAGTAAATCTTCTGGATTTATGTCACTTGTTAGATCTATAAACCAGTCTGAGGGAGTTAGCTCAACGGGATAAGCGTACCCACCATCAGGTAAAAGCTCTCTAATATTCAGAAGGTTCTGTCGTGCTTCTTGAATTGAGCCACCAGGTCCCGCTTCAAGAACACCGAGAATTGCATTCATGTCTTCCGGACTGAAGAATCCAAGTACATCTCCCATTGTTGCATTTAGCTCAGCCATGTGACCTTCAGCACTTTGTTCATACCACTCGAAGAATGCTTCATTGGCTGCCTTTTCGTTGATTTTCCCCGTTTCGTTGTCTTTGTATTCTTCACGTAGCCGATCCTTTGTGTCTTGCTGTAGTTTTTCCCATTCCTGTTTCTTTGCAACCCATTTTGCAAATAATTCGGAATACAGTTCAATAACACTGCCTCCATAGTCTTTACCCTTTAATCGGTAGTCTGGTTGAGAGCTGAGGAAGTTTCTGAGTTCGGCCTTTGTTTTCATTAGTTCCTCATCAAAACGGGGAACCAAAACGCTTAATGCCTGTAAATACTGATAGCCGAGATGGTGACCGTTGGAACTCCCTGTGACTTGAACAGGATAAAACATCTGATTGACCAGTTCAGATTCAGCCGCCCTCACTATCGCTGGTTTTACACCATTTGTGTTCCATGAGAATCTTGATGGATCAAGACTTGTCCCTGGAATCATCATACAAAATCGTTCAGTAATGCCGCTCCCGAACAGTTCACTAAGTTGTGCGTAAATCTGGTCGATTACTGGTGTAGTCATGTTTAAAAAAATATCTTGCGAATGAACTAACTAAAAGGATTACAACCTATTGCATAGAGACCTAATTATATATATGGCAGACATCCTAAATGCCATTAATAGCATTTAGCATTTAGATGTTTTTGTGTGCGTTATTTAGGCCACATTTATAGACTATACGACATGATTCAGGTTTGAAAGTACCCTTGAGGGTACCTTTTATGGCGTTCCTGAAAGGGTAATTTTTTTTGCTCTCCTAGTGTGGCTAAGCAGGTGCACAAAATTAATTGCACATTTTTCAAAACTCAAAGCCTTACAATGTAAGGGTTACAGAGATTCAGAGTAGGTAATTAATTTTGTGTAGGTGCTTATGATAAATTTAGTATAAAATAATCGCTATAGCGCTTAATAAGTAAGGCTTTAAGTAATTTAAAAATGCAATTTTAATAAGCAGGTGCACAAAATTAATTACACAGTAAGGATTCAGCTATCAGCGTGTCGCGTATCAGCGTGTCGCGTATCAGCTATCAGCGTGTCGCGTATCAGCTATCAGCGTGTCGCGTATCAGCTATCAGCTATTAGCTTTGGGCCAAGGCTCACGCTACGGTAATGGCTCAGGGCTGACGGCTGACCGCTGATGGCTGAATGCTTACATTACACATTTCATAAAACTCAAAGATTTACAATGTAAGGGTTACAGAGATTGCGAGTAGGTAATTAATTCTGTGTAGGTGCTTAAAAATGTATTTTTAGTTTATTGAATCCCTTGCTATTGAAGGGGTTAATCTCATTTAAAATACTCATTTAGCTGCCAAGATAGCTGTTAGGTCATCGGGCGATCTTGGTAGCTAAAGATTTGCTTGAGAATGAGAAGATGGTAACCAGTGTGACCACTCCTTTAGATGTGGTAACTCAGAAGTATGACCAGGATGGGAACCTCATCCATACAGAGATTAAGAAGAGCAAGTCTACTAAAACCGTTACCACTTTCCCTACACCAGAGTCATTGATTCGTTTGAAGTGCAGAATACCGATTGAAAACACGCCTGTTGGTTGACCTTTGGTGATTACCCTCTGTACCTCAACTTATCGTGCAATCCTTGGCATGTGAGCGACATTAAGTATTCACAAAACCCGTAGTTACCCAAAATAGTCCCAAAACCCTTGACCCCCTCACCGACTCGCCGGAAAACTCCCACCAATAAAGTGAATATCACTAAAGGTTTCGATCCACAAACGAGCACCACAATCGAGTGGATTATCGGGATTATAGACAATCTTACATGGACCAAGGATTTCCACTTCGTTGCCGTAGAGATTGGTACCACTGCGTTTTACTGAAATCACTGGCTTCCGGTCTTGAGGGCTTTTCTTGATATTCGAGCCAATGTGATTGCGATTGACATTAATCTTGGCTAAAGCGGGAGGACGACTAGTGCGCCATTTCCCTTTTGGTCCACGAGACCCTTTGGTAATTTGTGGCAAATGGTTGAACAGAGGAATAATCCAGAATTTCCCAGTTTTATAAGCACCCCGGACGCGACCCTTCTCTAGGAGTTGGCGCAATCGTCGAGAAGAAATTCCTAATAGAGATGCCGCTTCAGTAGTTCCAACGCACTTGTTCATTAGTGGACTTAATTTTTAACTCTTCCTATAATACTATTATAAGGGATAAAGAAAAAATTGGCAACTTTAGGGAGTCGGGAGTCGGGAATCGGGAATCGGGAAGAAACGGAAGAGTTTAGGGTGTGGTAGGGAAATGCGATTGACCTTTGGTCACGCTACGCGATCGCAAAGCCGACGCTTCATCGCGTAGCGGCTCCAAAGGAGCATTGTTTGGCCTGTCCTAAGAATCCCTTAAGGTAGCTTGAGTCCACGCAGCGGCTAGCTACCATCACACATAGTCACTTACAAAATTAATTAATTAATGGTTGGGGAAACAGGATTTTTCCCGACTCCACTACTCCCGACTCCCGATTCCCGACTCCCGACTCCCTCACAAGTTTGTTACAAAAATTTTCAAAATATGTTATAATATAAGATTATTTGTGCTATAATGAAATTACCGTGGGCGCTAAAGCGATGCAGCGCGGTCTTGGGGGTTTCCCCCACTCGCTATTGCATCAAGAAACGTTCCACGGTAAGAGCCAGCCTACAGAAGTCACACGGAAGGCTGGCTCTCGTCCCCCAGTTAAGGAGATAACTTATTATTATGACGTACTCTCAACGCCTATATCCATGGGCGGTAGTTCGGCTATTGCCCAAGATGCAAAGAGTAGTTGTTGGTCGTTTCCGCAACCGTTCGGATGCGGAAGGTCACATGGAGGCTCTGAAGCGGTTAATGCCTGATGGGAAATTTATCATTGTATTTGATATTGGGCAGGATATAGATGAAGAATCTGAGGAGAATAGGGAGTAGGGAGTAATTAGCTTTCAGCTTTCAGTTATCAGTGATCAGTTATCAGCTTATGGGTTAGGTCACAGGCTGGAAGCCTGTTCCACCCTACTTGAGGGGTTAGGTCACAGGCTGGAAGCCTGTGCCACAGCTGACCACTGACCGCTGACCACTGACCGCTCATTTACTACTCACAATAGTCTCCCAATTCTGAATCACTTGCTGCAAAGCTTCCGGGAGCTGGTTATGACCAATATCGGCATAACGTGTGGTACCAGCATTGCTGCTCAGAGTAACACTGATGTAATCAGCAGCACCAATAGGAGCAGGGTAACTGAGCTGATCAAACTGACCAAAGTCTACGTCTTTGTTGAGAAACTCTTCAAAGCCTTTGACATCTTGACGGGAAATGCGAGCAATCTCGGTGGGAGTGCTATTCCCATTGATCCGTATGTACTGCTGAATCACTTGTCCATTGTTGAGCAGACGGGTTTCAACGGTTTGACCAAAGAAACCACCATTTGCGATCGCACGAAATACGGTATTCTTTTCTAGGGCTGGTGGTAATTCACTGCTGGGAATCGGTACTGCTGCCAGTAGGTCTTGATTGTCTACTGATTCAACCTGAGCGGTTGCGGTAGAGTTACCTGATGGTAAGAACTTACTTTGACCAGCTTGGCTAGTTACTGCACTAAAGGATAAAATTCCGGTTAATGCACAGGCAGCAATAATATAAGAGGATGGGGTGATTGCACGCAAGTTTTTCATCTGATTCCCTTTTTTAGTTGAAGGTGTACCGATAGGCCAAGGTAGAGAAGTTAGCAGCAGTATCAAGACCAATTGCTGGTGTTTGCCTCTTCACTTAGGACTATTGACTTGTGGGAGATTTGTTTTGTTTCGTGGTAACTACCGCACTAACGGTAGGGAAATCACGTCTTCTGACCGAAAAAGGCAAAAGGCAACAGGCAAAAGGCAAGAGGGGCAAGAGATCGGAAGTTTAATTGTCCAATCAAAAAAGACCATACAGGTTTACATCTGATTCAGAACGCTAAATAAGCGCGTTTGTATCTAGGTCCTAAACACACTTTTTGCCTTGGGTGTAGCGTTATATATTTGATTAACTCTTGCCTCTTGCCTCTTGCCTCTTGCCTTGACCTAAGGGATTCTGTTCACAACTCAAATATAAATGCTAGAATTTTCCGACTTTCCCCCGTAACCCTTCCAATTCCTCCCGCACTGATAACGGTTGATACCCCAAACTAAATGCTAATGAACTATCCAATGACGTATCCGGAGATCTAGGGGCAGCCATCGGTACATCCTTTTGTAGACAGCGTCCCAAGTTATCTTGGGAAAGCTCAAATACCTCAGCCATCAGACAACCAAATTCATAGCGGGAGATCCTTTCTTTTCCCCCCAGATTAACTAGACCTTGGACTTTCTCTAGCGCTAATAACAGTCCCTTGGCTGCTGTTGTGCCACTGACAGGGGTTCTAATTTCATCGGTAAATAAGCTCAATGGTCGCCCTTCTCTCAGGATTTTGAGGAAGGGTTGGATAAAGCTACTGGCAGTAGGAGGAGCCATGCCAAACATTAAGGGCATCCGGCAAATCGCGACTTTAGGATAATGCGATCGCATCCCTTCTTCTGCCATAACTTTTTGCTCACCGTAATAGCTGATGGGCGATACCGGATCAGTTTCCAGATAAGGAGGATTTAAACCATCGAAGACCAAGTCAGTAGAGGTAAACACGCAAGGGATATCATAATCTGCACTTAGTCGAGCAATATTGATAGAAGCTGTAACATTAATCGAGTATGATTCCTCTCGATGGGTCTGACAAAAATTAGGTTTAGATTGAGCTGCGGTATGAATTACTCCTGCTGGCTGAATCTCAGCAAACAGATGCTTCATGTCTTGGAATTCCCTCAAGTCAGCCTTTACTAGGCTTATTCCCGGAATATCTATTTTCTGGGTAAAATACGTTCCATAAATATCCCATTTTTCTTTAGCGAGCTGGCAAAGGTTCCATCCAAGGAAACCGCTAGCTCCTGTCACTAAGAGTTTTTTTCTCATCAAAATTTAGAGTTAGTAAGGGGGGAAAACAGATATCCTTGTTACTGTTCTATCTTTTGATTTCCTTAAGTGCCCATTAAATAAGCTGACAGCAATCAGCGTTCAGCAGTCAGCTTAGATGGGCTTTTCCCAAGACTTTCAATTGGGTGCATCTCCTAAAAGCTGTTTGACCCATTGGTGCGTTACGGGACGGACTTTCCTAACACTGGCTACCGAGAAAATGAGAGCTCGCCCGTCCCTAACGCACCCTACCTAACTATTCTCTGCTCCCTACTCCCTACTCCCTGCTCCCTAAAAACATGTATACCTTACCTAATTGAAAACGGCTATATCAACGATTAGCCGTTCATAACAGCGTGTTCCTTAAATACCTCCAAAGGAATGTAATCAAGGGCTGCTTCATGGGTTGCTGACAAAATCACTGGTGGCGCAACCCCAGCATCCAGCGCCTCCTTCCAACGACTGAGACACAAACACCATTGATCTCCAGGTTTAAGACCAGGAAAATTATAGACTGGGGATGGTGTACTCAAATCATTCCCTCTTTGCTTAGTAAAAGAGAGAAACTCTTCCGTCATTTCTGCACAAACGATATGTACACCAACTTGACACTCCCCATGGCGCTTATGCCAGGGGATTCTCGGTTCAGCGAGCCAACTTGCTCAACCAGGTCGGAACCAAGCAGAGTAGAGGTCGAGTCTCCCCGAGCGTTTTGATAAGTTCCGGTGTGCCCCACCGTACCTAAGGCTCTCGTTAAGATGTTTATGGCGGCATTGTGATCACGGTCTAACTGACATCCACACTTGCAAACATGGGTTCGAGTGGATAATGACTTCTTGACCACTTCTCCGCAACTAGAGCAGTTTTGGCTAGTATAAGCAGGATTTACTGCAACAGTTATCCGACCAAACTTAGTGCCAAAGTGCTCTAGCCATTCCCGAAACTTGTACCAACCTGCATCATTAATAGATTTGGCAAGGCAATGGTTTTTAACTAAATTTTTAACTCTCAAATCTTCGTAGGCGACCAGGTCGTTAGACCGGATTACGCAACGCGCCAGTATCTTGGCATGTTCTTCACGCTGCCTACTTATTTTGAGGTGTGTCCTGCCTAGCCTATTAATAGCTTTCTTTCGGTTAGTAGAGCCTTTCTTTTTTCGGGAAACTCTACGTTGATGAAACTTTAAGCGTTTTTCGCCTTTGCGATAGAATCTAGGGTTAGGTTCTGAATATCCATCAGAGTCGGTGTAAAAGTCTTTTAGTCCAACATCCAGGCCAATGGTATATCCAGTAGCTTCCAGTTGTTCTGAATTGTCAATTTTTACGCAGAACTGAACGTAATACCCATCGGCTCTTTGTACTACACGAACTCGCTTGATGAGTTTTTGGTCGAAGCACCATAAGTCCCACGTACCTTTGAGTTTAACTTTTCCTATCCCTTTCTTGTCTGTAAACTTGATTGACTTTTTGTCGGGGGATAGTTTCCATCCTGATTGCTTGTACTCAACAGACCTGGAATGCTTCTTGAATTTTGGGTATCCTTTTTTTCCTGGGACTTTCTTCTTGCAATTGTCGAAGAACCGCTTAATAGCACGCTCTACATTCTCAACAGAGGCTTGACAAGCATGGCTGTTAAGATTCTTGACAAATTCAAATTCGTCCCTTAGTTGAGTGTTGTAGCGATAGAGTTCTTTCTTCCCTACTCCGCGATTGTCCATCCAGTACCGAAGCACTTTGTTCCTGACAAAGCGAGCAGTTCTAATAGCTTCATTGATTGCCCACTCTTGAGGCTTTTTCAACACAGCCTTGAACTCCATAACTAACACTTCAGTATCACCTCCTTGTCTTCTATCTTTACTTAATATTGTAGTCGGTTAGCTGAGATAAAAGTTCCCGAGCAGTTAGGGAATAAATTCCTGCTCGGGCTAACCCCATAAATAGAATTTAGGGGCTTGCGCCCTCAGGGTTTTCGGTCAGTTGGTCCTGTGTCACATTTTCCGTTCCGAAAAAATCCCGTCATCGGAGATGTGCAGCACACCTTAAGTGTTCCGCCAAGAACGTTTTTGGCATTGTTCATGATCCGGTAGTTAACTCTAATTACTACAATAATCTTGCTTATGTGTTGTGCTAGGATGGTGTTTGGAAAGCTGTCAAACACATCGATGGTGATGAAGGTTGAAGCTTTACGTCTACGGTTTTGTAACCAGCTGTCATCAATAAATTAGTCACCACTAATTGCGCCCTTTGATTAGCTTGCTCTAGCACACCTTGCTGACAAGCAGTAGCCTGAATTTTTCGGAGGGTTTCCTGTTGAGCTAGCATCTGTAATTGAGGGGCAACATCGGGTCCAAGACCCAAAAATCCTCGGTTGTAGTCGTAGACCTGGGAACGGGTAACATCAATCTTGCTATCCAGTAATTGGGGTGGTGGCAACTGCACTTGGATCGAGTCATTGCTGATTTTGACATCATCCACGCTTAATTTCCCTAAATCAACCCCAGCTCTAACTTCCCCATAAGCAATGTAGAGTAATGTCGTTGACGCTAAGCGATATTGTCCTAAGTTTCTATCTTGACGAGTTGGAACAACTGCCTCCATGCTAAACACAGCAGTGGTCAATTCACTAACATTACGAACTTTATTAACCACAACGTTTCTCACATCCACCTCTGGTTCTGGCTGTGATAAGTTTAATTGTGATAAGTCGAATAGACCATTAACTTGTTCAAACAAGCGGGAGCTAGTGCGCCACATCACCACTCCTAAAATTAGGGTCGTGAGTATCATGCCCCCTGTGCTCATCAAAATCAAACCTCTAGGTATACTAGAGATAATGCTGAGTAACTGATGCTTTCGATGCTGACTCTTCATTTTTGTTTACCTTAAAATTTAATTATTAACAGTTATTTATTCCTAATTTATGCTATTGTTTAATAACAATGAAATGCTATTTGGTGTCAAAAATCTATTTTAAAATTATCAAAGCGATATATAGCAATTTCTAGCCTAATGAGGTAGACAATTTTTTTTGCCCTATTCCCTATTCCCTATTCCCTATTCCCTATTCCCTATTCCCTATTCCCTATTCCCTATTCCCTATTAAAAACCGCTATACTTATGCTTATCTACCTCAACCCAACGTCTAGTTTCATGAGACTCATGGGTTAAATCCATTAACATCTGGGAGTACACTCCTTCTTTGAGAGATAGTGTGGTAACGCTACCATTGTCAATGGCTTGCACCCAATAGTCAACCACCCGGATAAATGGCGCTAAACGACCATCGAGATAGGTTTCAGCAAATGCTAGTCGCTGGGGAATTTCTACTTCCATCAGGGATTGACCGGCGGTGGCTGCCCACAGGCGAAATCCATGAACGTAGTCTTTGAGATTGTTACTGCCTAAGACTAAGGTACCGCGATCGCCATAAACCTCTACAAAGTGACCTCGCCCGTGATAGGTTACGGAACTAATAGTGAGTTGACAAGGGGTACCATCTGCCAATTCCAGTAATAACAGACAGGTGTCATCAGCATCTACTGGCTTAAGTAAATTGCTAGCGTTGGGGTCTGGTCGTGCTGGAATTGCAGTACTCAGTTGAGCACACAACCGCTGCACTGGTCCAAATAGCCAATGAATATAATCAAAGGCATGAGAACCAACTGCCCCTAGTGCTCCGCCACCCTTATCCTTTTGAGCATACCAGTTCCAGGGGCGTTCAGGATTAGCTCGGCTAGAGACTAACCAGTCAATTTTAATCAGACGCTTTTTACCCACATAGTCTTTTTCGAGATATTCCGCTAACAGCTGCCATGAGGGGATAAAGCGGAATTCAAAATCAGGTATAGCGACAACACCCTTTTCTGTAGCGAGTTGGTAAAGCTCCTGGGTTTCGGCTGCCTTTAAGGTCATCGGTTTCTCTAGTAGCAGATGTTTGCCTGCTTCTAGAACCATTTTCGCCATTTCGTAGTGCAGAAACGGGGGAGTACAGATGCTAACCGCTTCTACTTCCGGTAAAGCTAGGATGTCTTCTATGCGATCGCATCCATGGGGAATATCATATTGGTTTGCGATCGCATTTGCCTGATCCGGGTCGCGGTGATAGACAGCCACCACTTCCGTTCGGGAATGAGCGTTAAAGCCAGGGATATGGATTTTTTGTCCAAATCCAGTTCCAACTACCGCCACACCAATTGTTGGTAGCTGTTCAGTTGCACCTGTTGCAGAAAACTCAGCCATTATCGACTATCTTGTGACTTATATTAGGGACTTATCGTAAAAATCGCAGGGTAAACGGATAACGGTAATGCCTACCATATTGAGCAGCGATTGAGGCCATAGTCACCAGCAGTGAATCAATGATTCCCAGGATACTAGCTATACACCATAACCAGAATTCTATGAGTTTAAACAGCTCCAACCAAGAGTCAGGGTCAAAATCTTTTATTGCACCAATTAGGATGAAAAACGCCCAGGCAAAGGCAGTAAATATGGTCAGGATAATGGTAGCGTAAAGGGTAATCGAGATTTGAAAATTAATAGATTCTTTACCGTGAACCTTTACAAAGCGGTATTTATTTCTCTTGTTTAACCAGATCATCAACGGGCCTGCCAGGTTAGCCAAAGGGATAGGTAGACCCATAATCAATAGGGGAATCCATAGCAGGGAGGATAGATGACACAGCATCCCCCAGATTCGAGCTTTCCTATCGTTCCGTGGCACTGTTACTTGATCCATAAAACTGACCCAAAACCGACATTACATCCCATGACTTTGCTCAAGAGTCTGGTTAAGCCATTATATTGTTTCACCGCCGTTGTTTTTAACTGCTTCAACCCAGGTAATTACCTGTTTAGCCAGATGAGTACCATCTAAGCGGTCAATTTCCCGGATGCCAGTAGGACTGGTGACATTAACTTCGGTGAGGTAGCCGCCGATAACGTCTATGCCTACAAAATATAAGCCATCTTGCTGCAGTTTTGGCTTGAGCAGGGAACAGATTTCTTCCTCTCGGGGAGTAATTTCCGTAGCCGCTACTCGACCACCCACAGCCATGTTACCCCGAAATTCCTTACCTGTGGGAATGCGATTTACTGCTCCAATCGGTTCACCATTCAAGAGGATAATCCGCTTATCTCCATCTTTCGCCGCAGGCAGATAAGCCTGAACCATCACTGGCTCACTACCCTGTTTAGTGCTAATTTCCACCAAGGAGTTAAAATTGCGATCGCTTGGCTGTAGAAATATAATCCCCTCACCAGCTTTGCCTCCCAGAGGTTTTAGTACTGCTGTCTCTTTTTCCTCCAGGAATTGCCGAATCACCGATTTATCCTGACTGACAATTGTCTGTGGCATCACCTCCTGAAACTGGAGGGCATACATTTTTTCGTTAGCTGTCCTGATGCCAGTTGGTGAATTAATCACCAACGTTTTATCTGGATTGATGTAGTCTAAGATATAGGTCGCATACAGGTAAGGTATAGTAACAGGCGGGTCTGTCCGCATCCAGACAGCATCCATCTCCTCTAGAGGTTTCAACAGAGCCTTACCAGTCTGGTACCACTGCTCGATGACGACCCAATGCCCGTCATCGAGTTTGGCTGGAGTTAGTTGCACAGGTTCTAGAAGCCCCCAAGCCTGACCCTGAATAACACTCAATTGTTGAGCCTGAGTGACCCAAACCTCATGACCTAATTCCTGTGCGGCTTCCATCAGCGCCACACTAGTATCGTGACCGGGATCAAGTTTCGGGAGAGGGTCTATGATAAACGCAAATTTCACGGTTGAATTCCCCTGTCAGGCAATTACCCTATGCTACAGCAATCCTATTTGATTCGGTAACATACTGATCAAGATCTTGAACGGGGAACGAGTAACAGCGATATACCAATACCCAAGAGCGATCCTACAGACTAGATTGTCAATCACCTAGTGGTTAGCTTGCCTTGAGCAGGTTGTCTAACTCACCCTGAAATTCCAGAGTGTGAAGCTCATCACAGCCACCGATATGCTGGTCATTGATAAAAATCTGTGGTAATGAGCGTGCTCCATTTGCCCTTTGAGCCATCTTCGCCCGTGCCTGGTTATCACCATCAATAGAGTATTCAGTAAATTCAACTCCCTTCTTGTTTAGTAGACCTTTAGCACGGATACAGAAGGGGCAACTGCTCCAGGTGTAGATTTCAACGTTTGCGCTCATGCTTGGCGATAGTTTGTTAAGTAATGTTTCTTAAATTTTACCTTGGGGTTTAGCTTGGTGCAGATTCTTGAGGATTGGGCTACGTTACTTAGGCTAATAGGGGTCAAGGCTGGGTAATGTAATGGCAAATCATAGACAGCCCAGCTCCTGATTACCTCAAGGCTGGGCTGTCTATTAGTGATAAGCGTTTGTTATATCTAGGGTCTTTATATAAGCTGACCCCATTTAAAAGGTTGGTCATATATAGGGTCTTTATATAAGCTGACCCTCTTTCCAACTGTTATCTATTGTGTCAGACAAATTTTGGTTTAGTAATTTTTATAATATTTTCTTTATATTTCAGTTTATGTTGATTTGTCAGGTTTGTTGAAGTTTTGTTGCATGGTGGTCAGGGAAACCCCTAAGGCTTGAGAGAACCACACTTCTAAATCACGCATTGGGTATAAAGACTTGCTCATCGCTGGGTCCCGTATTGGTTCTACAAGAATGGTGAACATTCCCAGTCGATTCCCAGCTAAGACATCAGTGAATAAGCGATCGCCTACCATTGCCACTTGGTCTATAGGTAGGTTCATCGCATCTACAGCTATTTTCAGCTTGCGTCGCGAAGGTTTGCGAGCTCCATATATGTAAGGCAAATCTAGGGAGGAAGCAATACGGCTAATGCGATGTTCACTGAGGTTATTACTCACCAGCCACAGGGAAACCATCGGTCTAGTTTGCTCTACCCACCGTTCAATTTCCTGAGAAACACGGGATTTCGTCACTGGTATTAAAGTCTGGTCAACATCCAACACTAGACCTGACAGCTGATATTGCTGGAGAATATCTGGTGTCAGGTCTAAGATGGAGCCACCAAGGATTAAGTCAGGTTGTAACTTTGAGACCCAAGACATATTTAGTTAACTGATAAATTGAAAGTCGGTAACTCTGTTGATTTTTGATGCTTACCCGTCAATTGTCAATACACTAAGCCCGCTCAGCCTGATGATGGCAGCGGGCAACGGTTATAGTGATTCAGTTCTATTGAACCTTTGAACTTCCGATACTTTTTAGCTACCAAAATCTACTTTGCCGATT
This sequence comes from Moorena sp. SIO4A5, assembly GCF_010672005.1. Classification (NCBI taxonomy): domain Bacteria; kingdom Bacillati; phylum Cyanobacteriota; class Cyanophyceae; order Coleofasciculales; family Coleofasciculaceae; genus Moorena; species Moorena sp. SIO4A5. The sequence goes on from NZ_JAAHHZ010000001.1 coordinate 41,273, forward strand.
TTAGCCCACTAATGCAAGCTGCTTAAGCAGCCAGGGGGTATCTCCCAAGGCCAAGATAGGTTTTGTTCCGCTCTTGGCGCTATTATCTGTGTTTAATAGAAAACGCAACCACTATCATGGTTTGCTTTGGTTTTCGGCTTCAATTCAAGGAACCAGAATGTTTTCAATGACACTAGATAACTAATCAAAGTCTAACATATTTTTGTAGATACTGCAAGATATTTGGAGAAAATCGTCAACAGTGGCTAGCCCCATCCGTCGCAGGCATGGTGATTATATGGCACAACCTAATTGGCTGTTATCTCCATTGGCCTGACTTTCCCCCGCACGGTCGGTAGCTGAGTAGGGTCAATACCCAGTTTTTTGAGACCCTTATCTCCTAATATTAACATTGTCGAAAATGCATCCCCGTCATCTTAGGTCGGGGATGCATTTTCTCTCAACCTCCCCAGTAGATAAAGCTTCTGTGATCACGAGTTGTTATAGTTTATTGCTTTGCTCGCCGTTCTCTACGGATGGCATTTTTAGCTGCTTCGTGTTCTGTTAGGGTTTTGCTAAAAACATGAGTGCCATCGTAACGAGCCACAAAAAACAGGTATTCGGTGTCTTCGGGATCAAGGGTTGCTTTCAAACTCCCTATTCCAGGACTGGCAATCGGGGTCGGCGGTAATCCTGGGTTGAGATAGGTATTGTAAGGGGAGGGTTGCCGCACTTGCTTGTAGGTTAGGGGCTGATCAGCAGTTTGTCGAATCCCCAATCCATATTCAACGGTGGGATCCGTTTCTAATCTCATCCCTCGCCGCAACCGTTCAGTAAAGACACCAGCAATGCGATCGCGTTCTTCAGCAACTACCGCTTCCTTCTCGACAATGCTCCCTAATGTTACCCAATCATTGATACTAAGCTGGGTTTTGTCCTGACCTTTTTGGTATACTGGTAAAGCTACCTGTTCAAATCGATTAAGCATTTGTTGGATGACTGTTTGTGGCGAGATGCCATCACTGGGTAACTTATAGGTATCTGGGTATAAATAACCTTCGAGATGAGGCAGCTCACTGGGCAACCAAGGATACTTATCCCAGGGGATTTTGCTACTAGCAGCGATAAAGTCATCAGCCGAGAAAAATCCTAGGGATTCAAAATAATCCGCCATTTGCTGAATCGACCACCCTTCCGGTATGGTGAAAGACAGCTGCATCACCTTCCCTTTCCAAATGGTTTCGGCGATTTTGGTCAGGGGTTGAGTTGGTGATAGTTCGTAAGTTCCAGCTTTAAACTCACCATCTCGGTCTACCAGCTGCCGCCAATGAGTCCACAGTTTCCAAGCATCGGCTGAGCGAATTAAACCAGAAGCTTCCAGATCTCTGCCTATTTGCTGACCTGGGGTTCCTGGGGGAATCTCGATTTTTACGAGGGTTGGAGCGACATCTTCGGAAGATTGTGCTTTAACGGGTGGGGATACCACCCAACTCCACCACTCCCAACCCTGCCATGCACAAATACCAAGGGTCGCTGGCAATAGAACGAAATAAAAAAACCTATTGGAGATGCTTTTGAGAGTTTTCATACTCTAATACACCAAAACATTAGTTTCCCCTGAATCGTTTAAGGGGTCAACCCGAGTTCAAGTCTCCTACTCGAGATCATCGAATAGCAGTTCTTCGAGCATTGGCTGAACTTGTTTAATTTCCTGTGTAGACAGTAACTCGGGTTGACCAGATTGGTTCGAGCGAGCAAAAAACAGGAGTGGCTCTACAGGCGTATAGATTCCATACTCTTGTTCTTTGTAATAAAAGCTCGCTAGCTCCTGTAGTTCCTCTGCTTCCATCGGAACATTATCGTCTTCAATTTCCAGGGTGAGAATGTCGTCTTCGTCCACTGGTGGCAACTCACCAGCAACAGTTAAGGTAAAAGCGGTGCGCTTGAGCTGAAGATTTTGCTCTGCCAGAACAGCTTGGGCGTCAGGGAATATCAAGTCAAGCTCAGCTTCATCTTCAACTAGAGAGGCATCAGCTAAGTCTTCATCATCATCCTCATCCCAAGCAACAATTTCTATGGGTGAGTCCACAGGTAACAGCAGAAGGTATTCACAACCCTCCAGCTCTAGGGAATGCTCAATGTAACATTCGAGAGTTTTACCGTTAGCGTCCTTCAGCGTAATGTCCCCTTTTGGAGATTCCCCATTTTCTTGGGGGGATTGAGATGAAAACATGGCACTTAATGTGTCTATTAGTGGTCAAGTGGTCGTGGAAAGAAATCCAACCTCCCTTTTGACAGTACGCTTTGACAGTACGCGACAGTACGCGACAGTAAGCTCAAGTGTAGACTGCTTCCCATCAGGATAGCACCAAAACCAACGAGGATAGTTCCAGCAGTTGTCTTTGAATGGGTTTGTCTATACTATTTCTACAATGATCGGCTTTCTATGAGCATAAGCATTAGTTAACTATGGTATAGCTAAAAATTGCACATTCTTCAATCATAGCGAACGCGCCCCGCGTGACCTACGGTCAATCAGTTGTAAAAAAGTGTTGTTAGCAACCTATAAGTATAACTAATCAGTGGGACTTGACATTAGCATAAAAATGTGTTTTTCTAGGAAATCAGCTCAGCCAAAATGTTTTAGTGCCATGGGTTGCACCTCAAGTAGCGTGACCTACGGTCAATGCTCTTAAGGCCAAAGGCCACGCTACGCGAACAGAGTCGCTATCGGATGCTCTTAAGGCCAAAGGCCACGCTACGCGAACAGAGCCGCTACGGGAACGCATAATTAGCACTAGCAACCCCCTATCTTATAGCAGGAGTCCTCAATTTTGTAACAAATTATACTTAATTTCCCCGTAAACGGCTAGAGCTGTGATCCTGAGCAAGTATGAATTAGTAACTATAAACTATAAAGGATTAAAATCTAAGGGTGTTATTCTTAACAATACTCAGCACTATATTCAAGTTAATTAACAGAACTAACGACCCATAATTCGCTGCCGTCCAATTCTCAAGTACTCCCAAACTGGAAATTGATAAAATTCCATCACCAACCAGACAACGATTGCCAGATGGCATAAAAACGTTAACCCTACCCAAGCAGCTGGAAGCCAAGATACAGGACTATCTGGGGCAGGGGGAAACATATAAACGGCTGCCCCAATTAAGGTCGTTGGACAAACTACAAATGCCAAGGCTAATAACCAATTCACCCATCCCCATTCAACCCCCTCTAGATGCGCCCCTGTCCACTTTTTGCCATTCCAGTGCCAGGTCATTGGGGGCTGCCGATCGGTTATTTTGAGGATTTGCCTTTCGAGATCAGCAGTGAAAATGTGGCGGCACTCGTGACAGGCAAAAGCTTCCATTAACGATAAATTTTGAATCTGACCGACACGACAGACTGGGCAGGGGTAGACTCCCTGATAGTTCAAAGCCTTATACTTCACATTCACAGGTTGGGATGATTGTTTGGACATTTGTAGTCAGTCTAATCCTTTATTTTATCTCTTGGCAATCACCCAAACGGCATGGATAATACCTGGAATGTAACCCAATAGGGTTAAAAGAATATTTATCCAAAAGGGCCAGCCAATACCCACTTGCAAAAATACTCCCAGTGGTGGCACTAAAATAGCGCATAATAATTGTCCGAATTACATCCATTCTTGTATACCTTTGGTGTTTGTTAGGACAAGGCTGATTGGCTGAAGCACTGCTTTTGCCTACTCACTTCCATTGTGCCAAATTATTCTAGTCTTAGAGCCGGGTTACAGGAGCTATAATTCCTCCCTAGTCTGTGTTCGGTTAGGGCAGAGTCCCTAGTAAACAGTTTAATCCTGATATTGATTAGCAGTCACCCATACAGCATGGAGTATGGCAGGCACTACACCATATTTGGGAAAACCAAGTTGAGTGCCTACAATGAAACCCAATACCATTAACAGAATATTAAGCCAAAAGGACTTGCCAAAACTCACTTGCAAGAACACACCGAGTGGTGGAAGGAAAATGGCACAGATGATCCGGATGAAATACATTATTGTTGTACCTCGATTACTGCTCTTAGTTAATTCCCTGGTAATTTCCTCTGAATCCGGAATTTCCTAGCTAAGATGCCAGCAATGGAGATTAGTTCCCCCTTTGTAAGGGTTATGACACCTATGAATGACTGCCAGTTCCTAGCTCTGTCTCTAAGGTCAGGGAAAAACATGCTGCTAGGCCACAAGCCTTTAAAACCAGGCAGTTCCTAGTCAGTAATAGGTAATCTCTAATTGCTAATGGTGATTACTCAAGGGTCTATTACCGATTAGCTATACCTATTACCCATGACCGAAAAAACCTTCCAAAAATCTTTTCGCCCTTAGGAGCAGTTATTTACAATGTCTTATCAACAAGAGAAACAGGTTGCGATTGAGGCAGCCTTAGCCGCTGCCAAAATTTGTGAGCAAGTCCGGAGTGAACGGGTGACTGAAGCTATGGAAAAAAGTGACAAAAGCCCTGTCACTGTTGCCGATTATGGTTCCCAGGCAGTGATTTGCCGCTTACTTGGCCAAGCTTTTCCTAATGTTCCAGTAGTGGGTGAAGAAGATGCTGCTGATTTGGTGGAACCAACCATGGCGAATCAGTTGGCACAGGTAACTAGTTATGTGCAATCTGTAACTAATGATGCTACTCCTGAGGCAGTGGTTAGTTGGATTAATCGAGGCAATGGTGAGATTGGACCTCGCTACTGGACCTTAGACCCGATTGATGGCACCAAAGGGTTTCTGCGTAATGATCAATATGCTGTCGCCTTGGCTTTGGTAGAACAAGGTGAAGTGAAAGTAGGAGTGCTAGCTTGCCCAGCTTTACCCGTCAACCTAGCCCAACCAGATGGGGAACGGGGTGTCCTATTTGTGGCAGTACGGGGTCAGGGAGCAACCATGGTACCTATTAGTGGTGGGGAACCCCAATCGATTCAAGTGACTGATGCTGGTAATACAGCAGAACTCCGGTTCGTCGAAAGCGTGGAATCTGGTCATGGTGACCATTCTCGCCAAGATTTTGTAGCTAAAGCGGTGGGAATTACTGCAGATTCCCTGCGGATGGATTCTCAGGCTAAGTATGGTGCGGTTGCCTCTGGTCACGCAGCCCTTTACCTACGTTTACCTTCCTCGAAGTATCCCAACTACCGTGAGAAAATTTGGGACCATGCTGCAGGCACTATTGTTGTGGAGGAAGCTGGTGGGCTTGTTACAGATATGCATGGTAAGCCTCTGAACTTTTCGATCGGTTCTAAGCTAGTTGAAAATCAGGGTGTGGTTGTCAGCAATGGTGTAATCCATGAGACGGTGTTGGCAGCACTGCGGGATACAGCCAAATAGAGACAGCTAAAGCACAGGGCAGATCAGAACCTGGGGCAACGATCCGGCAAGGGAATAGTATTTCTCTTGCCCAATCATCCCTGCGCGTAAACGCGCGGGGAGTTTCATTGACACTTATGGGTTTATTAAGTAATTAACCATTGGGCAAGATCTGGGTAAAAGTACCCGATCCAATATCCCCAGTCTAATGATTGGCTAACTGGAGCAGGGATCATCTCTCCTCGAAAATCCAGCAGCTGGACAATAATTAAGTAAGCGATCGCTAGCAATATCGATATAGCTCCAGTTATAATAGCGACTATTTTTCCGCGTTCCATAAGTCTTCTATCAAATCACAGCACGGTTGTTACAGAGCTTTCTATTCCCAAAATCTAATCCTACTATGGACGTGCATCACCAGGAGGCTCTATGAAACGGTCACGTTTGAAATTCTCCCGCTACTATCCTTTATGGCGCCAGCAATTGCGTCAGCGTACCAGACGACAAATCCTACTAGCGTCTAGTGTGGGATTGAGCCTACTGCTGATCTCGATCACCATTTTAGTGTTGATTGATCGCAAGAACCCGCTAGGATTAACGAATTGGGTAGTGTTGCTGCCCCAGCAAATCATGGGGCGCAGAAATCCCAAGGACACTACAGTCCTAAAACTAGCATCCCAATCCCCCGAGGAGCGGATGGCACAACTCGAAGCGATCGCAATTGGACCAAAATCCCTCAATCGTGGCCGTGCTCGTTACCTATTGGCGGTTGATGCCATAGCTGGGCAGCAGGGCAGGGAGGCACTGCGTTGGTTAGATAAGTTAGAGTGGGAATATCCAGTAATAGCCGGACATATTGTGCTCAAACGAGCACAGGCTTACCAACTCACTGGGGACAAAGCTCAAGCCCAAGAAGCTTGGCAGGAGTTGCTCCAACGCTATGGTAATCAGCCAGTGGCAGCTGAAGCGTTGTATGCCTTCTTGTCAGATGATTCACCCTACCGCAAACCAGAACAGGAATCTATTGCTCCGAAATATGCCAGAATCACCTCGACTTCTGAGCAGCCGTGGTTAGCAAAAATACAGCAGATGTATGACTTCTCTGCCGAAGAGGCAAAATACTGGGAACGAGCACTGAAAAAATATCCTTCTCATCCTCGCATCATTGAATTAATCCAGCAAAAGCTCAAGGATCAGCCCAATCAACCTGAACTGATGCTGTTATTAGCCAGGTATACCTTTGACCAACCAGGGGTTACCCTAGTGCTAGATAAACTAGTGAGTAACTACGGCAAATCTGTCGATGAGAAAAATCGTGCTATAATCCAGCCCCAAGATTGGGAAGCGATCGCATTAGCCTATTGGAAAGACCGCAAATATGCTCAAGCCAGTGCTGCTTATGCCAATGCTAAACCAATACCTAAGCATACTTACCTAGGGGCTAGAGCACTTCAGTATGCTCAAAAGCCCAAAGCAGCGAAAGTGGCTTATAAAAAGATGGTTGAGGAATTTCCCAATGCCAAAGAAACCGCTTTGGCTTATCTCCAACTCGCTGCACTAGAACCACCCATTGACAAGATACCGTATTTCGACCAAGTTATCGATCGCTTTCCCGACCGAGCTGCTGAGGCACTTTTGGCCAAAGCCAAAACTCTCGAACAACTCAAAAGTCCCAACGCTGCTGAGCAAGCCTATCAATTGTTAATCGACAACTATAGCAATTCTGATGCGGCAGCGGACTATCGCTGGCAGATGGCTAAAGAGGCTGCACAAAATGGAGACATCCTAACCGCTTGGCATAACGTTCAGCCTATCCTTAAGGATAATCCCCACAGTCTGATCGCCCGTAGAGCAGGGTTTTGGTCGGGAAAATGGGCAACTCAGCTAGGACGGAAGCAGGAAGCCGAAGCAGCGTTTAAGCAGGTGATTACCAACCATATTCAATCTTACTATGCTTGGCGCTCAGCGGTACAGTTGGGTTGGGATGTGGGAGACTTTAGCACACTGCGCCAGTCATCCCTTACTGTAAACTGGCCAACGGTGCGACCCGAGTTACCTGTGGGCTCAGCAGCTTTGAAGGAATTGTATCAGCTTGGTCAAGACCAGGATGCTTGGAGCCTATGGCAAGGGGAATTTCAAACTCGCCTCAAGCCGACTGTGCCACAACAGTTTACTGATGGCTTGTTCAGGCTGGCGATGGGAGAATACCTCAAAGGCATTTCCGAGGTAGAGACCCTCGAAGACCGAGAAACATCCCAAGAACAGGAGCAGTATCAGAAAATCAGGAAAAAACCGGCTTACTGGCAAGCCCTCTATCCCTTTCCCTATATAGAGATAATCGAAACTGAGTCAAAACAGCGTAACATTAATCCTCTACTGGTTATATCCTTAATGCGTCAAGAGTCTCGATTTGAGCCAAACATTACATCAGTTGCTGGTGCCATGGGCTTAATGCAAATGTTACCCAGTACTGCAGCTTGGGTAGGGAAATCCATCAATTTCAACGACTATAAATTAGCGGAACCCAACGATAATATTAAACTAGGAACCTGGTTTCTCGCCCATAGCCATCGCGTGTATGAGGATAACTCCGCATTCGCCATTGCTAGTTACAATGCTGGTCAAGGTAATGTAGGGAAATGGCTAAAGGAAAATGAACCCATTGATTTAGATGAGTTTGTGGAAACTATACCCTTTGGTGAAACCAGAAACTATGTCAAGCAAGTTTTGGGTAATTACTGGAATTACTTACGCTTATACAATCCTGAGGTTGGTCAGCAGTTAGTAGACTTTTTTGCTCAAGAGTGATCCAGCAAGACTGACCGTAAACATTCAGCCAGGCTCTACCGGATCAGATATCATGGATTTTATTCAGAATAGATTCAAAATCGGCAAAATAGGGAATAAATAAATATAGATTATATCCCTCATATCCCAGCAACAGGATGGAGCAATCTACTCTCACTTTACCCCTCCAACTCACCACCTCTGAACCAATCCCTGTGGTTCAGACCTCCCAACTGCGCAAAGTCTACCGCACGGGCTTCTGGCTCAATCAAAAAATTGAATCCCTGAAAAATTGCTCCCTCAGCGTCTATCAGGGAGAAACCTTTGGATTACTCGGTCCAAATGGAGCCGGGAAAACTACCCTGTTAAAAACCTTACTAGGAATTGTCCGTCCTACTGGCGGACAAGGATGGTTACTGGGACATCCCCTTGGTAATGTTAAAGTCAAGCAGCGCATTGGTTACTTACCAGAAAACCCCTACTTCTATGACTATCTCACTGGCTGGGAATTTTTGCACTTTACCGCTGGACTATTTGAAATTCCCCATGAGGTAAAACGTAAACGCATTCCTCGGCTGTTAGAACTAGTAGGATTGTCCCAATCAGCCGCACGAAAGAAACAATTACGTCAGTATTCTAAAGGGATGCTCCAGCGCATCGGTATGGCCCAGGCACTGGTTAATAACCCAGAAGTTGTATTTCTCGATGAACCCATGTCCGGTCTTGACCCGATGGGACGCTACCAAATCCGGGAAATTATTATGTCTCTTAAAGCTCAAGGCAAGACTATTTTCTTCAACAGCCATGTGTTGTCAGATGTGGAGAAAATTTGCGATCGCATCGCGATTCTCGCTAATGGGGAATTAATTTGTATGGGAGCGTTAGATGAACTTTTGGGTACCGATAACACCTACCGAGTTAAAGGCAAAGGTGGGAATATAGAGATTATCAAACGGTGGTTGATGGAATTGGAATTTGAGGATGATTGCTGGTACGGTCAATTGCGAGGGGAACCCCAAGAGTTTATGGCTTCCCTCCGGCTGATGGATGCCCAATTGATGAGTATGACTTTAAATCGTCCTTCATTGGAAGAGTTTTTTATGAAGCAGTTGAATAATCCGGGTTTTAGGGAGTAGGGAGTCGGGAGTCGGGAGTCGGGAGTCGGTAGGGTGGGAAGTGTGGGAAGTGTGGGGAGAGGGGGGAGTGTGGGAAGTGTGGGAAATTTTGATTAAGGGTAATTATCCTGAAATTATATTATATTATACTCTCTTGCCTCTTGCCTCTTGCCTCTTGCCTTTACCTAAGGGATTCTGTTCACAACTCAAATACAAATGCTATAGATTACTATTTAGTTAAAGTCCGGTTTGCCGGATTATGGTTATTTTAAATTATGGAAGTCATCAAGCTAGGAAAAAAAGGTCAACTCTCTATTCCCAAAGCAATTCTCAAGCGTTTAGGGTTGGAAGGTGAAACTATGCTACTGGTAGAAACTACTGCGGATGGTGGAATTATACTGCGTCCTGCGGGAGTGTATCCGATTGAGATGTATACAGAGGAACGGATTGAGGAGTTTTTATCAGGCGATCGGTTAACTAACGAAGAAGCCGAACAGCTAATGGGCCAACTTAAAGATGCTGAGTAGGAAAGATACATGCGCCTGTTCCTGGATGCCAATGTAATCTTTGCAGCCGCTATTAGTCCTGATGGTCGCTGTAGGGCTTTGTTTGAGTTAGCTTCTGCTGGGTATTGTGCTTTGCTAACATCGCCTCACGCCTTGGAAGAAACACGCCGTAACATTACAGCTAAGTATCCCGAAGCTTTGACACGATTGGAACGGGATTTAATCCCCAAACTAATTATTGTTGGAGAAGCACCGGTTTCACGAGTTAATTGGGCCATGGAGATGGGGCTACCTTTGAAAGATGCTCCTATTTTAGCGACAGCAGTAGAGAATAGGGCAGACCTTTTGGTAACCGGTGATAAGAAGCATTTTGGTTCGTTTTACGGTCAGATATTAGAGGAAGTAACGGTGGTGGATCCGGCAGAGGCGATCGCACTACTTCTCAACCAAGAAAAACTTTAGTGATTCCCCGACTTCTGAATCAAAAGTAAACACAGAGCGAACGCGCCCCGCGTGACATGCAGGTCAATCGCACTTCTTTCCCAACAGTTTTGAGAAAGCGAACGCGCCCCGCGTGACATGCAGGTCAATCGCACTGCTTCAGGAAAGTCCCCATCCAGCAGAATTCTTGATATGGGCACTCTGATATAATCGTTTAATGTTCGATAATACCTGCAAGTTCCTCGCTGAGAGCTTTTCGGAAGATTTTGCCTCCTGGTTACTTGGTGAACCCATCACCATGACCCAACTCAGTCCATCTGAACTGTCCCTTGAACCCATTCGAGCGGATGCTTTGATTTTGCTGAATTCTGATGATTTTGTCCTTCACGTCGAGTTTCAGACTCAACCTGACTCAACTATGGCCTTCAGAATGGCAGATTACCGCCTAAGAGTTTTCCGCCGTTTTCCAAATAAGCAGATGCGCCAAGTGGTCATTTACTTAACCAGTTCAACTTCTGAACTCGTTTATCAGACAGCGTTTGAGATTCCTGGTACTCGTCACGAATTTGAGGTCATTCGGCTATGGGAACAATCGACTCAGCCGTTTCTGGAATCGACGGGGTTATTGCCCTTGGCTGTGCTGACACAAACCCCCGACCCTGCTCAAACCTTGCGTCAGGTGGCTGCAAGAGTTGAGACGATTCCAGAAATGAGGATACAGAGCAATGTGGCTGCCTCCGCTGGGATTCTAGCAGGGCTATTATTAAAGAGGGATTTCATTAACCAGGTTTTACGCAGAGATATCATGGAGCAGTCTGTAATTTATCAAGATATTAAGGATGAAGGCCGTCACGAAGGGGAACAATCTCTCATCCTCCGCCTACTCTTGCGTCGCATTGGCGAAGTGTCCCCAGAAATGCGATCGCAGGTTCAAGCCTTATCCCTCCCTCAGCTTGAAGCTTTGGGGGAAGCGTTGTTGGACTTTAGGAAACCTGACGATTTGGATGAATGGATGCGTTCACTATCTGTTGCTGATAGCAAATCCGACTCGTAGGTTTAGCTTTCGGTGTGATTGGCCTTTCGGCCACGCTACGCGAACGCTTCATCCCGTAGCGTGACCTAGGGTCAATCGCACTTTTGTCCCAAAACTTTTTAAGAGGCTAGCACTTTTGTCCCAACACTTTTAAGAAGGCGATTGACCTTTGGTCACGCTACGCGAACGCAAATTCTTCGACAATTAAAAAAATGAGCCAATTGCAAAAAACACAATCGTGGCTACCAAAACTTTTACATCAAGGTAACTACTTGTTAACATTGTCGCAGAGATGGCGATCGCTCTCGTCAACATTGGGGTTATTCTCTAGATAGTCACGCACCCAATTGCAACCGCGTACGAGCAAATCATCCAGGTTTAAATTCCACAGAATCACCTTTCCGTTACGACTAGTCCAGACAAGGCTATTGCCATCAGGACTGAAATCTACTATAATCTGTTCGTGATCTGTATACCCTTTCAGGGTACTCAGCAAAGCGCCGTTTCTTTCCCAGAGTTTTACCGTACCATCCCTACTAGCGGAGGCAATCATCTGCCCATCGGGGCTAAAGGCTACGCTATTGACGTCATCATCATGTCCTTGGAGGTCGCGCACAAAGGTTCCGTCTGGCTTCAAGAGACTGAGTTTAGGCTCACTACTTCCTAAGGCAATCATCTGACCATCGGGGCTGAACGCTACGCTTCTAACTCCATAGCCATATGCTGGCAGGGTGGTTACAGGGGTGCCGTCTAGCTGTTGAAGCAAACCTTGACCCCACCCAGCTGAAGCAATAATCATCTGACTATCCGGGCTAAATACTATATAACTTACATACCCTTCGAGATTACGTATAAAGCTACCGTCTGGCTTCCAGAGCTGAATAACACCACTCCCCGCTGAAGCAATCATTTCGCCATTAGGGCTGAACACTACACTATCGACAGAATCCCTATGTCCTTTCAGGGTGCGTATTAAAGTCCCGTCTGGTTTCCACAGCTTTACCATTTTGTCGCTACTCGCCGAGGCAATCATTTCGCCATTAGGGCTGAAGACTACACTATTGACAGAATCGCTATGTCCTTTCAGGGTGCGTATTAAAGTCCCGTCCGGTTTCCACAGCTTTATCGTTTTGTCCCGGCCTGCTGAGGCAATCATTTCGCCATTAGGGCTGAATGCTACGCTATTGACAGTATCCCTATGTGCTTTGATAATACCTTCTTTAGTGTTGTCCAGCTTCCAAAGTTTGACAGTAGTGTCTGTGCTTGCCGAGGCCAGGGTCTTACTATCTGGGCTGAATGCTAGGCTGGTGACAGAAGACCTATGTCCATAGAGGGTGCGCTCCAAGCTGCCGTCCATTTTCCAGAGTTTTACCGTTGTGTCCCAGCTTGCTGAGGCAATCATTTCACCGTTAGGGCTGAATGCTACGCTATAAACCCCATCGTTATGTCCAACGAGGGTACGTATTAAAGTCCCATCTGGTTTCCACAGCTTTACCGTGTTGTCGAAGCTTGCTGAGGCGAGGGTGTTGCTATCTGGGCTGAATGCGACTTTCAAGAGACCACGGTTATGTCCTTCAAGGGTGCGTATTAAAGTCCCGTCTGGTTTCCACAGCTTTACCGTTTTGTCGCGACTCGCCGAAGCAATCATTTCGCCATTAGGACTGAAAACTACACTATAGACTATATCGCTATGTCCTTTCAGGGTGCGTATTAAGGTTCCATCTGCTTTCCAAAGTTGTACTGTACCGTCAGCACGAGCCACGGCAATTCTCTTTTGATCGGGGCTGAATACTACACTATTAACAACAATATAAGGCAAAACGTTCGAAGGCCGAAAATTAGCATCTTTGAGAGTTTGTAGCAAGGTGCCATCAAGCCTCCTGATTTCGATATTGTTCGTATTGTCCGAACTTACCGACCAGGTAAGAAACTTACCCTCTTGGGTAGTGAAAACCATTCCCCGCTGTTTTGAGTTGGCTTCTAAGATACCATTTCTGTTCCAAACTTTGACTGTAGTATCTCCACTCGTGGCAGCAATCCGCTCACCATTAGGACTGAAAACTACGCTCATCACCCGACTGCTATGTTCTTCCAATCGGTTGCTTTCTCTTATACCATGCACCGCCTGTAGTAGTGTTGCTCTTACTTGATTTTGTAGCTGATTTTTTGGCTTGAATAACAGCAAAAGTGGTTGCTGTAGTGACTTTGCTGCCCTTAAACTATCGACCAAGGCTTGTAACTGGTTCGAGGGCAAGTTGGCTTCTGAGGCTTCTTGAGAAGCCCTAACTTGACCTATCAGCGCCTCCCTTTGAGCAATCAAAGATAAAATGGTCAACCCGCTCAATCCCAGCATTACGCCCAATGCAATTCCCCAATTCCTTTGGGTATTTCGCCGTCTTCGCTTAACACTTCGTAGTACAAATTCCGCTTCTACTTGGTTTAACCAATTGTTATCAGGAGATTTGAGTACCTCCTTATTCAATACATCCAAATAGGGGTTCGCATTCCAAAGAAATCTGGTTTTTCCGTGATCATTCCACTCTAAGGCGGATGGAGTTAAACGACGTTGTAATTCCAGATTTTTCTCTTGTTGAACCCAATGCCGTAGCTTTTGCCAACCCCGTACTAAAGCATCATGGGCTGGTTCTACATAAAGATTCCGTACAGTATCTTCTCCTTTCACCAATAACCGTGCATTGGTAAAGCGCTCAATTACTTCCTTCACTAAACCATTTTTCTGAGGCGGATATTCTAGTTCTGATAAAAGTACGCGCCTACGGGCTAACTCACCCCCAGTCAGGGCAACCATCCGCAACATTACATGACGGATAACTTGGTCATAAGCGGGATTTTCTTTAACTAGCGCCTGATATTCCTGATCAGCCCTTTGAGTTAGCGATCGCATTACTCCCCCCAATTCAATATAATCGGCTTGAGTCAACGCCCGGTCAATAGTGATGCCTCTATATTGTGCCTCCCGTTGTCGCCTTAAGTATTTCAGATAAAGTTCGCTCAAGGCAAAAGACAGCAGTGGTAAGCATCCCGGCATATCCGCCACTTCATTAATCAATTCTTCTACAAGTTTGTGGGGCTGAAAATACATCACCCGTGCTTCTGCGGGTTTCTGAATCGCTTCGCCCAGTTCAGCTCGCGTCATCGCTGGTACAATAAATCGTCCCCAGTTAAGTTCTTCGCCGACAAACTTTAAGCCAGCATCCCTGACTTGGGGTTCAAAGTCAGAACGTAGGGATAGTACTACCCGTAATTTATCCCCATGGGCATTTATGGCTGTGAGTATCTGTTGGAAAAATTCCTGACGCTCATCTAAGTTTTGACAGAGTGTAATAATTTCTTCGCTTTGGTCAATAAACAGTAATAACTTAGAGTTGGGGTTATTTTTCGCCCAAACATCAATGCTCATTGCCAGGTTCTGCTCTGGGTTTTGTCGCTCTACCCTTGGTAACTTAGCATTACATAGCACATTATTTAACGGTTGCAAGGGAGTCTCACCAGGACGGATGGGTGACAAAATACACCATTTCTCAGTATTATCTTGCCGTAGTTTGGGAATTAATCCGGCTTTTACCAAGCTAGACTTACCGGAACCGGAAGCACCCAACACCACTGTCAAGGGATTAGCTTTGACAAAATCTTCTAACTTTTCTACTAGTAATGTTCTACCGAAAAACAGTGAACTGTGTTTCTCGTCAAAGGAGTTTAAACCGCGATAGGGATTTTGTGAGAGATCTAAAGGTGGTGCGGGGGGTAAATTAAGTTCATGTCCGGGAGAAAGAAAGATATATTCTCCCTTATCGTGCTTATTTAAACACCAAATACCAGGGGTTTGTCGTAGATGGCATTTTTCTGTGGGTATTTCGACTCGATTCCGTAAATGTAAATATAATTCGGTGGCTGTAATTACCCCATCTCCAGCGGGTTTGCCATTCGTAGCTGGAGGAATTATATCTGCTGCACCTTCGAGGGCTTCTAATAATGCTGCCGCAAAAGGGGAATGATTGCCGACTTGACCGCGTACGCTATCTAAATAAAAGTTATCGAGGGCTTTTTGGTCCGAGGCTGAGGACGTAATGATTTGCCAGGCTGGGTCAGTAATAAAACGGTCGTATCGTTCTTGGTGAATTACTTCTGGCGATGTTAGTAAATCCCTGGTGCTTGACCATTTAAAAGCACCAGCAAAACAGCAGTCGAGGATACCCAAGAAATGACGACAGGGTAATTTAATTAAAGCATCGTGTAACTTGGTCATGGGCAGATAACTATTAGTATCCCCTAAGGATGCATCTTGAGGAATTAAGTAACCAGCCGGACCATCATCCCCATTGAGGGCGACTCCATGACCAGCGAAGTAAAAGAATAAGCGGTCATTTTCAGTGACAAGTTCTGGTAAGGTATGAAATAAAAATTTGTGGAAGTTAGACAGAGTTGCCACTTCGTCTAGGCATTCCCAGACTTCGTAATCATGCTTCTCGCGGAGAATTTCCACTAGTTTTTTGGCATCGTTTACGGCGGTGTTCAGGGGAGAAATGCCGTTGGTGTAGTTATTGATACCGATGATAAAGGCGAGATTGCGGGAGAACATATAGCGTTGGGTGCATCTCATATTTGTAAAAAAGAAGGGGCGGGGGCGCGGGGAGTGTGGGGCCCGGGCGCGGGAATTTTATTATAATTTTTGCCTAATTTCAAAAGCGAGATGCACCCTATAGCCTTTCCTGTAGGAGATGTAAACTAGGCAGAAGTGTTGATTCTTAGAACTTAGAACTAAAAAAAAGCACCAAATTGTGTTATATAGCGGTTTTCAATTGGGTAAGGTACAGATTCCTGGGTTTTAGGGAACAGGGAACAGGGAACAGAGAAGAGGGAAGAGGGAAAAAATCCTGTGTACCTCATAGTTATGAAAAACGCTTTAATTAGTTCTATAATGATTTAAAAAAAGTTTCCAAAATTTGTAAAGGATATCTTAAAATCTCTCCCAAGACCGCGCTGCATCGCTTGTCGAAAATTCTCCCCATCTCCCCATCTCCCCATCTTCCCCCTCTCCCCACACTCTTACCCCTGTTCCCTAGGCAACACTTCTGCCTATTACCAATTACCATGCTTCATTGATAAATTGAACAAAATTGTTGGCTTCTCTAGGGCTGATACTAATAAAAATAACCAGATAAATAATTAGCATCAGGCTTAATGTATTGAATTCTTTCATTTCTAATTTCCTCAGACTACTTACTGATTGACTTAGTGATTGACTTAGTGATTGAAGGTATAATAGTAAGGATTCCTAAGTATTCAGCTATCAACAGCTGATAGCTGGCAAGGGTAGCTTTTCAACTAGCCCGTTAGCCCTAGGCTGAATCCTGACATTGCTGTCGTTTAGAACTCTTCAACTTCCTCTAGTTTCGTCGCTTTTTCAGGTTTTAACAGTACCCTTGTGGGTACTCTTAATCCTGGAACTCTCAGCTTTAGGACTGTGATTCGTCACAATCCCCATATCTACCCAAAGCTGGATAATCAGCTACACAGGATTTTTTCCCTATTCCCTATTCCCTGTTCCCTATTCCCTATTCCCTATTCCCTATTCCCTATTCCCTGTTCCCTGTTGTCTATTCCCTATTCCCTATTCCCTATTCCCTATTCCCGATTCCCGATTCCCGAACCCAATTGATAACTGCTATATTGGGTGGCACCGGTGCCTACAGGATTGAACTGACTATCTGCCTAGCTCATAACTCCCTTTGATTGTGCGGTCGTTTTCTTTTGTCTGTTAGTCTTGTTACCTTTTTATCTGTTCACAAATTTTTCACTCTACCCTGATAGGATGTCGTACTGGTAGTTAATTGTAATAGAGGTAATAACCTCTATTGTTGTTCACGTGTTATTCAGGGCTGATTGACTGACAAAACTCCTACAAACTATGGTATCTGCTATCCCGCTAGGGGGTCCCCTAGTTCATGTAGGGTTGGCAGTGTACCAGACAGATAATCAAGCTTGCAAAGGGCGTTGCTAGGCACTGCCCACCCTACCATTAATGACTAGCTAATAACTCAAGTTCATGTAGGGTTGGCAGTGTACCAGACAGATAATCAAGCTTGCAAAGGGCGTTGCTAGGCACTGCCCACCCTACCATTAATGACTAGGGGGTAAAACCCCTACCTAGTTCATGTAGGGTTGGCAGTGTACCAGACAGATAATCAAGCTTGCAAAGGGCGTTGGTAGGCACTGCCCACCCTACCATTAATCACTACGATTAATAACTACCTAATAACTCAAGTCTGTTAAAACGGACTAGAGATAAAGGGTTGTAGTCGGTTGAAACCGACGTTAGCTATGAGCCGTGGACTTAAATCCATGGCGGGTTTGATAGCAAAGCCCAAGATTTTTGAGTAAACCAGTATTCAAAGACAGACTACGCCAGACTCAAACCTCATCTTTATATGCCCAAAAACCGGGATTTTGGGGATTGGTCAATAACATCTAAATCGGTAGCTCCTGAGTAGTTTGTAGCTACCTAATAATTGAAGTAGCAATGGATAAGCCAATGGAAATTTTCAAGCAACGTCAGCAGCCAAAAAAAAACAATTCTCAAAGTGCTAATTTTTACTACTTTAGAGGAATTAGCCATCTAGTGGTGGGCAGATTTCAAGCAGCCATTCTGGAATTGAATGAAGCCATTGAGATTGACCCCAACCATGCTGCTGCCTATGACAACCGTGGCATATGCCTTCGAGAATTAGGAAAGCATCAAGAAGCCCTAGCAAATTTTCAAAAATCAGCTGCAATTTATCAAAAACAGGGTAAAAATGATGATTATCAGAAAATAATAGCCAAAATTCACCACCTTTACTCACGGTGATTCACTTAAGCCAGTGCAGTAGGCAAAAGTTAACTACAGCTGCGCTTTCCGCTTCAGGACTGACACAAAACTGGGCACTAAGCGCTACAAGCAGTAGGGTACGTTAATAGCGCACCCTACAGATATGGTTACTACGGAAGTCCTGAATTCTTACTCTCGCCTTTTTCATAAATTTTCAGAAAGCAGCTGATTAACTAGTGGGTTTTTCAAAGACCATGCACGATTGGCGAGGCTCGCCAACGGCATCCATTGATTAACTCATTTAACAATCATTTGTCAAATATTATTTTTATTTTTCCAAAGTTAATTGGAAATTGAATAATGACCAATGTTGGATTATTACTTGAAACAAAAGCACCCAGTCATGCAACTTGGTAAAATTCTGCTTCGTAAACGACTTATTTCTCCAAGTCAACTCAATAGAGCCCTTGAAATCCAGTCTTTAACTGGGATAAAATTGGGATAAATTTTGGTAACTAAAGGATTGATTGAATCTCAAGATTTGGACCAAGCACTTTTGGAACAATATTGGCGAATAAATGGGTTTTGGGTCATTGACTAGTACTCCTGGGCAAAATTCAAAATTCAAAATTATTCTGGGTTTTGATAGCTTTGAATGGGATCTTAGGATTAGCAGAGATTAGCTATTACCAGCAAGAGGAGCAATTTATCGGCTCCGTTTAATCATCCACCATACTTTATCCGTTACTACATCCGTTACTACATCCGTTACTATAGCAATTGCTGAGTTCACTGCTCCCTAAAACCGAGAGATTTATGACCGAATTTAAAACCGCTATATAACCATAGTTATAATTATTTAAATTGTCATAATTCATAATATCAAATTTGAAATGAGAGTAATATTTTGCGATAGCGTCTTTGACCATAAACTGATAGAACCTGATTACGAATAAGAGATGAAAGCTGCCCAATTAGCTGGCTTCATAACTTCCCTATTCAGCTTTGAAGACTTGACTGATGGCAAAGTAGGTCGTGCATTAAGGTATGTGGAAAATGCGGAAGTTGAGGAATTGGCTATTTATCGTGGATGGATGTTAACGCCTTCATCCTATGGGTTACTTTATCATGGACTTTTAAAAAAGAATATCAAACTGGTCAATACTCCAGCAGAATTTAAATATTGTCACTATTTACCTGAGTATTATCCAAAAATAAAGGCTTTAACTCCAAAATCGAATTGGACAGTGGGTCAGGAAATGAATAATTTTTAAGTAATTAATTCCCTGTTCGATGAGTTTGGTAACTCTCCTATTATTGTCAAGGATTATGTGAAATCAGAAAAGCACAACTGGCATGAAGCCTGCTTTATTCCAGATGCATCCAATAAAGAGAACGTGAAGAAGATAGTAGAAAGGTTCATAGAGCTGCGAGGTTCGGCCTTGAATGAAGGGCTGGTTTTCAGAAAATTTGAACAGCTGGAATTTTTAACGGAACATTCTAAAAGTGGTATGCCATTGACAAAAGAGTACAGACTATTATTCCTTTTTGGTAAATTGGTAAAAATGTTTAATTATTGGGATGAAGGTGACTATGGTGATACCATAACCGATTTCACGCCTTTTATTGATGTTGCCAAAGCAATAGATAGTAATTTTTTAACGATGGATATTGCCAAGAAGAATAATTATGAGTGGATTATTATAGAACTTGGTGATGGTCAAACAGCTGGGCTACCGGATAATGCCAACAAGGAGGAATTTTATATGGAATTAAACAAAAACATACGCCAGCATGTTTAATGCCCAACTGTAAGCTATAAATCAGGAGATCAATATGTATTGATTACTGAACCGGAACGGTTGGTAAATTAGGTGAAGCCATTTAGTGATAAAATTCCCCTAACGCGATCTCAAGACATAACAAGAAAGCTGAATATGGGAGCAGGAAAGCCGGTGCTCACCCTCACCGCAGGTTGGGCTAGGGCAATGTCAATCACCCTGGGTGGGGTAACCCTAGCCATGTCGGGAAACTGTGTTTTAGCCGACTATGCCTTGGCGGACATTGTTCCAGATCTGACATTGGGTTCAGAAGGGTCTGTGGTGATACCTAATACCACCGTCCGAGGAGAAATCGGGGATGTGATCGAAGGTGGCGCAACACGAGGTGCTAACCTATTCCACAGTTTTCAGGAATTTAATGTTGGGGAACTGCAACGGGTTTATTTTGCTAATCCCTCTGGGATCGAGAATATTCTAACCAGGGTAACTGGGGGGAATCTATCCAATATTCTAGGGACTTTGGGAGTAGATGGACCAGCAAATCTGTTTTTGCTCAATCCCAATGGCATTGTGTTTGGCTCCCAGGCAAAATTAGATGTAGCTGGTTCGTTTTTTGCGTCTACTGCTAATAGCTTGGTATTTGGTGATGGGCTGGAGTTTAGTGCCACATCCCCACAAGCCCCGCCACTGTTAACGATTAATATTACTCCAGGATTGCAGTATGGTAAATATGACCCCAGGACAACAATTACAAATGCTGGGAATTTAGCTGCTGGAAAAGACTTGACCCTAGCAGCAGGCAATCTCGATTTACAGGGTCAACTGGATGCTGGTAGGAATTTGACTCTGTTGGCAGAAGATACAGTCAACATCACCGATAGTGTAGCGCAACCGTTTAAAGCGTACTCTGGTGGTTCGCTACTGATTCAGGGAAATCAGTTAATTACTATTGCAGCAAAGAACCATTCCGATAGTGGTTTATTGGCTGGGTTGGATTTACGGTTGCGCTCTGCTAATCCCATCACCGGAGATACTAACTATACCGTTGGCGGAAATATCATCATTGAGCAGTTGGATGGTAACCCAGGAAATTTCATCAGTCCCAATGATCCCATTATTCTGGCCAATGGGGATGTCAGTTTAGGAAACTATACCGGAGCATCACTGCATATTTTGGCAGGAGGTAGTGTTACCGTTGGTGACATCGAAATTAACTCTACCGATACCGGGGATAATGCGATTAGCCCTAGTAACTCCAATCCGTTTTTGGCTAGTCTGGCTAATGTCACCTTGTCGGACGAAGCGAGAACCTCTGTAGTGATTGATGGCAGTAAGCGACCTACTTTAGATATCCGTGCTGGCATAGATTGGACATTACTCGGCGGTTTTCCAGGAAATACCGATAGTGGTAACCTTGCGCCTAACTTTGGCAGTGCTGCTACTAGTGCAAATATCGAAATTGGTGAGGTCTCGATTAATGCTCCCAATGGACTGGTATTGTTAACGAATCAGTATCAACCTAACCCATCCTTAGTTAGTGACACCCTTAAAATTAGTTCGCTTCTGACTGGTGATGGTACGGATAAAAATAACTTCAAGACATTGAATAGCCAGAGGTTTTCAGGAAATGGTGGCTCGGTCTTGATTGATTATCGTGGGGGGATTGACATAAGCGATCGCATTGATGCGTCTTCCGCTTCTGGGCAAGCAGGGGATATTACTGTGATTACAAATGGTCAACTATCCCTTGAAAGTGACAAAAGTTTCATTATTAGCAATACCTTTGGCACCGAAAAAGCTGGGGATATTACTATCGATACTGGGTCACTCTTTGCCACAGGCGGTGCTCAAATCGAAACCAGTACCTTTGGTCAAGCAGATGCTGGGAAAATTACCATTGTTGCTGATGATACAGTAACCTTTGACGGATTCGCACTACAGCCAGAGGATCGGGACATATCTGATCGAGCAACGGGTCCAGTCAATATTATCAGAGAAGGGGCTGAAGGTAACAGTGGTGGTATTTCGATTACCACAGGTTCCTTGTTTATAACTGGTGGGGCTCAACTCCAAGTCAGAGTTGGAGATCGACAGACCAATGACGAATCCAATGACAAATCCGTTGGTAACTCGGGGGATATTGAAATTTTTGCCCGTGATACAGTTTCCTTTGGCCCCGGGCAGACCGAATTTGGTGGTACTGCCGTCACTAGTATCGAGAAGCAAGGTGAGGGTAAGGCTGGTGATATTAATATTAAGGCAAGGTCGGTTTCTTTAACTGTTGGTTCACTGCAATCTAACACCCTAGGTAAAGGGGATGCGGGTAACGTAGAAATTATCGCTACAGAGACAGTCACCTTCGACAAAAGTCCTAATTCTATTCTCAGTAGGGTTAACCCAGAGGGTAAGGGCAATGGCGGCGATGTTCACATAGAAACTGGGTCACTTTTCCTCACCAATGGTTCTCGTATTATTTCTGAGACACGAGGCACAGGAAATGGCGGTAACGTCACAATTAAGGCACGGGATCAGGTGATTTTCGATGGGGTAGGGACTGAAGATGATCCTCTGTGTGATGATATATGTCCCAATGGTGTGTTCAGTAGTGTCTCATCAAAAGCGATGGGAAATGGTGGAAACATAGATATCTCAACTAATCAGCTAATACTGCGAGGTACCGGCAAGATTTCTGCTGAGGCTTTTAAGAATCAGAATTTCCCACAAGTCAAGGGCGGCAACATCGATATTGAGACCGAATTACTGATTGCCTTTCCCCCAACTCCTCCTGATGGTAGCGATATCCTTACCAAAGCTCCAACGGGTCAAGGGGGTGATATCACAATCGATGCCTTCACCATTTTGGGTGATATTGAAGAGCGCCCAGCCACTGATGGCAATAGCACCAATGATGTAGATGCCACTGGTAGTATAAACGGTAATGTAACTCTCAACATCACCAATGACTTCCTGGAGCGCGAGCCAAACAGCTTACCCACGGAACCGGGCAAAGCTCAATTTTACCAGCGCTGTCAACCAGGTAATAGCTCTGGCAGTAGGTTTATCAATACTGGACGTGGCGGCATACCCCCTCGCCCAGGTGAAATCAGCAGCAATACCCTTTGGGAAGATATACGCCGTCCCACTGCCCGTGGACGGTATCGCTCCCGTACGGCATTGGTGAAGCCCCCCGTTAAGCCCCCCACTACCCCTAAGCCAAAACGGATTATAGAAGCTCAAGGCTTGATGATTGATGCTGATGGCAATATCTTTCTGACTGCTTATCCCACTACCGTGACACCGGATGGGTCTTGGCGGCTGTCTGGAGAGTGTGGGCACAGGTAGTGTGGGGAGATGGGGAGTGTGGGGAGATGGGGAGAATTGAGGTAAATTTTAAATTCAATGTTCACAACTCCGACTCCCTACTCCCTACTCCCTACTCCCTACTCCCTACTCCCTACTCCCTACTCCCTACTCCCTACTCCCTACTCCCTAATAATAATAAGGATTTTTCGGTTCAGGAATTTTCTTAATCCCACTGGCTTCAATCACCAGCTGGCGTCTATCATCCAAGGTTTCAGTAATCATTTGACCTTCAACCTCGATCCAGGTATCGGAGGGATAATCATTACGGTTTTCATTAATTTTTACTGGCAAACCCAAAGGATAAGCGTCAGCAGCACAACAGGTAATCACAAACCGGGAAATTAAGAGATGGTCTGGAGGGAGATTAGGAGCAATTACTACAAAACCATCCACTTTTACCTTTTGACCGGTATAGGCATCTGGTTCAGGATAAACATTCAAAAGCTTGATCCATTCAATTAGGGTGCGCTTTTCAGGATTGCTAGCACTGCGAAAGGATTGCGGTTGCGATCGCGTTATGGTGGGGGAGTCGGCTATACCCCGGTGTAGGGCGGTTTGGCTAGTAAATGCCTTGGGTGTCACGATTAAACCAACCATTGCCGTAGCGATTAGGAAGCCACTACTCCAACTAGGGGGAAATAAAGTTGTATGTTGAACAGCTGGTCTAGTTACTGCCTTACCTAATCGGTGTTTACGCTCTAACTTCAGGAGTTGGGATAACCTCAACCCTGATATTAACAATAAAATTACACCAGTGATAACTACCAAGCTAAAGTAATTGGGATGAATTAATAAGCTTAACTCACCAGTTAGCCAGGATTTCAACAATAAAACTCCCCATAAAGCTAATGCAATTACTTCTAAAAGAGGAATTGACCAGTTTCTCCTGTAAGCACTTTTTCTGGACAAACGCCCTGAATGGTTAGATGGATTCATCATTAACAAGTCAATGGATTGTAGGAATATTTAAAATTTAATCTAGGGAGTAGGGAGCAGGGAGCAGGGAGCAGGGAGTAGGGAGCAGGGAGCAGGGAGCAGGGAGCAGGGAGCAGGGAGCGGGGAGCAGGGAGTAGTGCTAAGACTTTGGGGATAGTATAAAGACATGTTGGGAAATGTTTACTACTGGATTCAACACTTATTTAAAAATTATTGATCACCCTTAATACTTAATAATGAATTGTTCATAATTAACAAATAATCAGGCAATAGGATTTTTTACTGTTCCCTACTCCCTACTCCCTACTCCCTACTCCCTACTCCCTACTCCCTACTCCCTACTCCCTACTCCCTACTCCCTACTCCCTACTCCCTACTCCCTACTCCCTACTCCCTACTCCCTAACTCACATACAAATTAAGAAACAAAGTCAATAAAAATGTTAATTGCCCTGCTATTAGAAATAGGTAAATGATTGACTTGGTTTTAAATACAGATAACAGTAAACCGATGGCTTTGATGTCAATCATTGGTCCGAAGATTAGAAATGCTAACAACGAGCCACTGGTGAAGGTTGAGGCAAAGGCGAGGGCAAAAAATGCATCGACGGTGGAACAGATGGATACTACAGCGGCCAATAGCATCATGGCCAAAATAGACATCACTGGTCCTTGACCGAGGCTAATGATAATATCACGGGGGATAACGACTTGAATGATGGCTGCGATCGCACTACCTAAAACTAGGATTGAGCCTAGCTCCCGAAACTCTTGTATAGCATTTTCGACAAAGAGCTGTAGTCGATCAGATAAGGGTTTAGTATTTATGTTCTGGCTAACGGGTGTGTTTAAGACATTAGCGTCTAAGGGCAAAGGTGTACCAGATTGACCGAGTAAATATGAGCCTGATTGTAGTAATGCTGGCTTATCCTCAGCAAATTTCCTTGGTCTAGAGCGAAACACTGCTCGTTGCAGTAGGGGGCCTAAGTCTTTCTGAGTACTGAAGACACAGCCGATAAAGATGGAAATACTTAAGGAAAATAAAATTCGCAATACCCAGATTTCCGGCTGGTCTCGAAAGGCTACCCAAGTTGACCAAATTACTACAGGATTGATGGTTGGGGCTGCGAGCAAAAACCCAATTGCTACTGGTGCTGGTGCTCCCTGGCTCAGCAACCGCCTAGCCACTGGCACATTACCACACTCACACACTGGGAACAAAAAGCCGACACAACTACCAAAAACTGCTCCTAGAAAGGGGTGGCGAGGCATACTAGCAATTAGCTTGCGCTCATCCACAAAAAACAGCAATAAGCTGGAGAGAATAACCCCCAGTAGCAAAAAAGGTGTTGCTTCAACCAACAAACTCAAGAATAGGGTGAAGGCGTTGTTGAGCTGATTCATGCATTTTCCTATTTATGCTTGAGCAACGTGTTAAGCAAGAGAAAAATCAAAGGTCAAAGGTCAAACACTAGTCTAGGGCAAGGCTTTTGGCTACCAGCGATAGGCAAATTTAATCGGGAATACCTTACCTGATACCAGATGATTCTTTTCTTTTCTAGCATAGAGGCTAGCTGTTTCCCCGTAGGGTGGCGCTTAGCTACACTTCATGAGAGGGTTGGGAATAGGTGACAGTGTTACTATCCTTGTTACTATCCTGATGAAAGGGTAAGCCAATGTCTGACCTAAGCAAAATAGTATACCCTAATCTTGACCTATTCCTCTACGATCTACGGGAAGGTCTAGGGCAAGACCCGGAAATTATTGATCACAACCGTGAACGATTCTGGCAAAGAATCTATGGTCATCCCGAGGGTGATGAATCAGACCTGATCCTAGAGCCCACCTTACTGGCTAAGCTCAAACAGGCAGAACGCTCAGAATCTAGGTTGGTGGAACTATTGGGTGCTGATGTGGTCAAGCATTTCGAGCGTCCTTTGGAAGGCTACTACTACCCTATCCAAATTGGTAACACTTACGCCCTTCAGGTCAACTGTTCCGGAGTTTATGCTGATGGTATCAGACAATCCAACCATTCCCCCCAACCCATTACAAATATTAAGAAAATCCAAGGGGAAATTCTTGCCCACATCAATCACCAACCTGGAGCAATTGGTCAAACTTGGATCATGTGGGGTCAACTGTGTGACCGTGATCAAGACCCGACACAAATTGCCCTAGAATGCTACAAGCAACTGGTGTCTCAATCCGACTGGTCAAGAGACTTCCAAGCCCAAGGCAAAGTGCTAGGGGGGACTTTATTTGAATTTTGGCGTCCTCCCGCCGATTGGTCAGAGCCAGAAGCGATCAAGCACAACCATCATTTGTTAATCTGGTTGTTTCCCAAAAAGCGGTCTATTGATTCTATCATCGACACCATTACTGGCATTTATATAGACTTAATTTACCTATTGTATTATCGTAACAAAATTCTTTGGGCTTATGGTGAAATTAACAGACCACTAGCAGAACTTAAAGCTGATCTAGTCTCAGTTAAAAGTACTATTGATCAGATCAGTATGTTACCCCAAAATACAGTAAAATTAAGGGAAATACTAAGCAATAATCTCAACCTATTGTCTCGTTATGCTACTAATTTAGGGAGGCTGGATTCCCAAACCCAAACCATTAAAACCAATATCGAAGATTACCAACAACGATTGATTAAATTAAAACAGGTTTATCAACGGAGTGATTGGCACATTCTGGGAGAGTTTAGGGATTTAGCAGCTAGCCAATATCTGCAACAATTGGAGATGGAGCATGGCAGATTAAAGTCTGGTTTAACCTTACTAGAAAATCTAATTCGGACAGTAGATGGCATGACCCAAACTTACCAAACTCAGAGTAATCGCAGCTTACACCAAAGCATTGCTCTGGCTGGTGTGGGAGTAGCAACCAGTAGCATTACCGCTACTGTCCTAGTTAAACAACAACCCCCTGATAATAATAGTATCTTTATAGTAACACCAGCTTTTGCCTGGAGTATTCTCACTGGTGCGATCGCTACTCTGGTAATGTGGATAATTTTACGGTTATTTAGTCGTTAAGGGAATAGGGAACAGGGAGTAGGGAGTAGGGAGTAGGGAGTAGGGAAATGGGGAGATGGGGAGATGGGGAGATGGGGAGATGGGGAGATGGGGAGTCGGGAGTCGGGAGTCGGGAGTCGGGAGTCGGGAGTCGGGAGTCGGGGTAATAAAATTGAATGTAGCTGATCAGCTTAAAAAACGTTATATAAATTATTAAAAATAAGGGTTAATTATAACTGTTTCATTTCAATCAAAATGCCTTGTTTAATACGTTTTGTATTAAACAAAAAACCTTGAAATAAGAGTCAATAATAATTGCTAAAAATTTTAAATTACTAAGCTAAATCATTCCCGATTCCCGATTCCCGATTCCCGATTCCCGATTCCCGATTACCTGTTACCTACTCCCTACTCCCTACTCCCTACTCCCTTTCCTTTATGTACTTAAAAAAATCCCAAACTGTTTTATTATTGCTGCTGTGGATTACGATTGGGGCTTTGCTGCGCTTTGCTGGTCTAGGAGTTTTACCTCCTTGGACTGATGAATGTGCGACAACAGTATTTAGCCTGGGTAACAGTTTTTACTCGTTACCTCTGAATCAGTTTATGGGAGTAGAAACCCTATTAAGCCCACTGAAACCATCTCCTGAGGGTGGCATTAGTAATGTTATTCATTATTTATTAACGGAAAGTACCCATCCGCCAGTTTATTTTGCTCTGACCCATCTGTGGCTGAAACTATTCCGATTAGAGGATGGTATGGTTTCCATTTGGGCAGTGCGATCGCTTTCTGCTTTATTGGGAGTAATCTCGATTCCTGCTATCTTTTGCCTAGGTCGGCTGGCCTTTCGCTCACTATTGGTAGGTCACATAGCAGCAGCAATGATGGCTGTCTCTCCTTTCGGGATTTTCCTAGCTCAACAGGCTCGTCATTATACTCTGGCTATTTTGCTGGTGATAGCATCTCTGGGTTGCTTGGTGAAAGCGGTAGAGTTAATCGACCGTGGTGAACGGTTGCCCAGTTGGCTAGGGTTAGGGTGGGTGGGAGTGAATAGTCTGGGGATTGCTACCCATTATTTCTTTATCCTGACTTTAGGTGCGGAAGCGATCGCATTATTGGGACAAGCTTGGCGAGAAACTCAGCAAGACCGACTAGCTTTCATCAAACCTTACTGGTGGCGGATTTATGGAGTAGCTATGGGTTCCTTAGCGGGATGTTTAGTGTGGATACCGGCCTTACAAGCCATTCATGATAGTCCCCCTACCCAATGGATTTATAGCCAAAATGCGATCGCACGATGGATTGAACCCATAGGACGATTCTTACTATGGCTGTTCAGTATGGTGTTACTGCTACCTTCTTCTTTCTATGACCTATCCCTAGAAATTATTATTGTTTCCGGTATAGTTACGTTAATCCTGGTGATTTGGATAGTATCCCATCTCCGCTATGGACTGAAATTGCAGCAACTCGATCACCATAACCGTTTCGCTTTCACAATCCTAAGGGAGTATGTCTTAGCAGCAATTGGGTTATGTTTAGTCTTGACCTGGGGTTTCGGTATAGATTTAAGCACAGCCCCTCGTTTTCACTTCGTCTACTTTCCAGCAGTGATCCTCTTGGTGGCAGCAAGCTTAGGTGGTTGTTGGAATCAGATAGTGGGGAATAGGGAACAGGGAATAGGGAACAGGGAGCAGGGAGCAGGGAGCAGGGAGCAGGGAACAGGGAGCAGGAACCCTCTTGATCAGGGGGGGAAAGAATACCGAAGTCTTAATCAGGAGCGGACAGAGCTGGGATCCCCCCTAACCCCCCTTAATAAGGGGGGGAAAGACCTTAATAAGGGGGGGAAAGAGGAGGGAGTAGGGAGCAGGGAGCAGGGAGCAGGGAGCAGGGAGCAGGGAAATGGAACAAAATCCGATGTACCTGATCGGGATGACAAAGGGTATACAGCAAATTCCGCCCCCCTAACCCCCCAATTCTGGGGGGAATTAGCGGATGCTTCGCTTTTTGACAGATGGGGATTTAGGGGGCTTGCAGCTAAAGGCAGTGAGGTCAATTCATCTGAAAAAGGCTATAAGTCTTACTTTGGCAGAAGGATAGTTGTAGCGGTATGGTTGATTGGGCTGTTGGGTGGATTAGTGACAGTCTCGAATCTTGGTTATCTTCAAAACGAGCGCCCGGATCTATTAGTGTCTATTGTTAAGGAAGCAAGTGAAGCACCGGTTGCGATCGCAACGACCTACAAACACCATGGACAGACCGGGCGGATGATGGGATTAGCTTGGGGATTGAAAGGTATGGTTGTTGCTAATGGTTCTAATGATAATTCCAGGGATTTTCCCCAATTTTTCTTAGTAGATCGTGACCGGAATAGTTCCAGTTACGAGGATTCTGTCCAACAATTACAACAACAATTAAAGGAATTGCCACGACCACTAGACTTATGGTTAGTCAATTTCCGTACTAAAGTTGACCTAGACTCTCAGCAATGCTTTCGAGAAAAGCGCTCTCGAAAGTGGGCTGGTCAATACAGTTATAAGCTTTATCGATGTGTTGGGGAAAGCTGAACATAGGGGTTTCAGTTAGGTGAGGTAGATTTTTTAGGGAGCAGGGAGCAGGGAGCAGGGAGCAGGGGTAATAAAATTTAATGTACCTCATTTTTTTAGGGAAAGTGCTATAACTAGCATACAGCGGTTTGCCATTCAGTTAGGTATAAAGTTCTGGGTTTTTAGGGAGCAGGGAGCAGGGAGTAGGGAGCAGTGAAGAGGGAAGTCATAAGACGGAAAACAATCCTGTGCACCTGATAGTTATGCAAACCGCCGTAAACACTATACTCTATAAATAAGTTTATAAATGTCAAACATTAATAATTTTAAAGACTTAATAATTTGGCAAAAAGGCATGGATATAGCCGAAAAGTGTTATTTATTAACTAAATTTTTTCCTAAAGATGAATTATACGGCATGGTTCAACAAATTAGGAGAGCTGCGGTATCTATTCCGGCTAATATAGCAGAAGGATATGGGAGAAGGTCAACCGCTGAGTACGTCAGATTTCTTAATATTGCCCAAGGCTCAATTAACGAATTAGAAACACATATTATTTTATCTTCTAGAGTAGGCTTATCTAAGCAAACAGATATAGAAGTAATTGTTTCTTTACTTAAAGAAGAAAGTCGAATGATTATTGCTCTTATTAAAAAGCTAGAACAATGACTTCTGTTTCTCCTTCCCTGCTCCCTGCTCCCTGCTCCCTGCTCCCTGCTCCCTGCTCCCTAAAACCCAAAAAATTGTACTTTACTAGCTTAAAAACCGCTATACCATGGATAAAGATACTAAATTTGCTTTACTAGTAATTGCGATTCCCCTGTGTGGATTAATTTATTGTGGCTCAGCAATAGCAGTGATGGTTTACAGCGAATATGTCAGAGAACATCCCCTGACATTTGGTACCCTTTTCCTACTAATTCCCTTCGCTACCGGAGCATTCATTTGGCTGAGAGCTTCCGCTAAAGCTTATCAAGGAAAGGGAATAGGGAACAGGGAACAGGGAACAGGGAGTAGGGAGTAGGGAGTAGGGAAATGGCATCAACAATTCTCACAATTCCTCAACTGATTACTATACCCTACTGAAAGACCAAGGGCGAACAAAATTCAACCTTAATAACCTTGGCCAAAAGGCCACGCTACGCGAACAACATCCTAATCTTAAACCTTCAACATCCTAACCTTCAACCTTCAACATCCTAACCTTCAACCTTCAACATCCTAACCTTCAACCTTCAACATCCTAACCTTCAACCTTCAACCTCATAACCTTAAACCTTAAACATCCTAACTTTAAACCTTAAACATCCTAACTTTAAACCTTAAACATCCTAACCTTCAACCTTAAACATCCTAACCTTCAACCTTAAACATCCTAACCTTCAACCTTCAACATTCTAACCTTCAACCTTCCCAAAAAAAATAGCCGCAGAAATCTTTTCCACGGCTAGAGGTTTTGATGATGACTACAATTTTTCAACCAAACCTAAACACAATCCCATGTGATGAGACCTAATGTTTCGGCCAGGGGGGTTACCCCCCCTAAATTAGTTTAATCGATAATCAGGTATTTGGTCATCATCGTGATGAATTCCCCTGAGATGCCAGTGGGCTGAAGGGGGCTCCACTCGGAGATTTCCGCGTAACGCAGCGCATATAGGGTATGCATGGTCTTCATTATGGCTTTACGTGATCCTTTTAAAATGTGCTTAACTGGGTATTTTTTTTGAGAAGGTTCCTGAGGAGTATTAGCGGGAGTAATCTCTTCAGGATTGTTGTTTTCGTTTGGGATAAACTCTTCAGTCATCGTTAAAACCTTTGTTTGAAGTTTATACTATAATAATAACGATTATAAATTGGTTTGTCAAGGAATTTTATAATTTATTTTCTGAGGGTATATTGAAATAAATTGTACAGAATTAATAATTTAGAATCGGGAATCGGGAACAGAGGGGAAATTTTGAAATGGAATCGCGTAGCGTCTCTTTCAGAGAATCGCATTTTTTTGAGAAGTAATTTTATCGAGAACTACGGAAACAGTAAATCGGTAAAGTAATGAATTGTGATAATTTTTATTCCCTGTTCCCTACTCCCTACTCCCTACTCCCTACTCCCTACTCCCTACTCCCTACTCCCTACTCCCGATATTTCCCTGTGTTAAACTAAATCGAGATTGGGTTTCAAGCATCTACTGGTTAATACTATATAATTAACTGGAGGCTAATCCTTGAGTAAATTAACGGACTTGATAAAAATCTCAAGCCACCAGGACTCATTTGCCAAGGCAGATGTGGTGTTTGTTCACGGGCTGGGAGGGAATGGGATAAGCACGTGGCATCCTAAGGAAAAACGGGATGATTATGACTTCTGGCCAGTTTGGTTAGGAAACGATCAGCTAGGTCTTAATATCTGGTCTTTTGGGTATAACGCTGAAGGGACAAACTGGAAAAGCAACAGCAGTATGCCCCTTTTCGATCAAGCCAGTAATTTATTAGATTGGTTAAATATCCACGATCTTGGCAAGCGTCCATTAGTATTTATTACTCATAGTCTGGGCGGGCTTTTAGTCAAGAAAATGCTTAACAGTGCGTTGACCTTTCAAAAGCAAGCTATTCTTGAGAAGACTACAGGGATTGTATTTCTGGGTACTCCCCACACTGGTGCTAATCTAGCTAATTTAATTGATAATATTAGCGTTTTGTCACGAACCACCGTAACTGTGGAGGAACTAAAAGCTCATCACCCTCAGTTACGGGAATTAAATGAGTGGTATCGAGAAAATGTTCGGAGTTTAGGAATTGCTACAAAGGTCTATTATGAAACCCAGCCTTTCAAAGGAATTTTAGTGGTAGACCCAGATAGTGCTAACCCAGGCATTGAAAAAGTGAAGCCGGTTGCTATAGCAAAGAACCATATTGACCTATGCAAACCAGAGTCTCAAAACAGTCAGGTCTATCTTGGTGTCAGGAAATTTATTGAGGAATGCCTCAAAACTCCTGTGCGCCTAAGGGATGACAGCAACGGAACAGTTTATTTTGGCGAGATTCGTATTCATGAGCATTAGCTGGAGTCGTCCGACCGGGAACGGACAAAGTTAAATCCCCCCAGTAACATTACTAATCGTGGCACTCCTCACTTTGTCGGGAGACAAGATAAACTTGAACAGCTCCATCAGGAACTTCAACAGAGCGATCAATTAATGATTTGTGCCATTGCCGGAATGGGCGGTTTGGGCAAAACCGAATTAGCTCTACAATATGCACTGAGATATCAGGATAAGTATCGTGGTGGTTTGTGCTGGTTGCAAGTGCGCCGTGCAGATCTTGGCACTCAACTTGTTAGTTTTGGGCGTAGGGACTTAGGATTAACCATTCCAGATGAACTAGAGTTCAACGACCAGGTAAGATACTGCTGGAGAAATTGGCCAGAAGGAACAGTATTAATCGTGCTGGATGATGTTCTTTCTTTCGGCAATGACTATAAACAGAGAATTGAACCCTACTTACCTCCAGCCCAATCCCGCTTCAAGGTACTGGTCACCAGCCGTCAGCGTCCAGGAGCTTCTTACCGACGAATTGACTTGGATGTATTATCCCCAGAGGCAGCATTAGAATTATTCCGTAGCCTTGTTGGAAAAGAGCGCATTGACAAAGAACTAACAGAAGCAGAAGCCTTATGTGAATGGTTGGGTTATTTGCCCTTGGGTTTGGAATTAGTAGGACGATATTTAGATCTATATCCGAGTTCCACTATTGCTAAAGTTCAGAAACATTTAGAGCAAGAGAAATTAGCAGCTAAGGCGTTACTTTATCCAACAGAACAAGGGAAGATGACAGCCCCGTTGGATGTAGCAACAGCATTGGATTTATCGTGGAATGATTTACCACCAAAAGCCCAGCAGTTAGGATGTAATCTGAGTCTGTTTGCTCCTGCTCCTTTTGAGTGGTCACTGGTAGAGGCTTGTATTATCCAAGCTCAAGATCAGGAGGAATGGGGAAAAGCACAAGAAGAATTAGAAGAATTATGCGATC
Organism: Moorena sp. SIO4A5; assembly: GCF_010672005.1. Lineage (NCBI taxonomy): Bacteria > Bacillati > Cyanobacteriota > Cyanophyceae > Coleofasciculales > Coleofasciculaceae > Moorena > Moorena sp. SIO4A5. Next base: position 75,001 of record NZ_JAAHHZ010000001.1, read on the forward strand.
GCTTTCTAGTCAATCCTAATATGTTGGCATTGACTGAAAATAAAACCTATCGACTCCATCCACTAATTCGGGAATTCTTCCAGACCAAGCTCGCTCAATTACCAGAGGCTGATTCCTACAAGCAAAGCTTTTGTCAGGCAATGGCGGCTAAGGCAAAAGAAATTCCCAAGACACCAACTCGTGATCAGATTGCAGCAGTGACACCCGCCATCCCCCATTTAGCCGAAGCTGCCACAGTCTTCACTAATTGGATCAGGGATGAAGATTTACTATCACTCTTTACTGGCTTAGGAAGATTCTATGAAGGTCAAGGTAGCTATAACCAGGCTGAACGGTGGTGGGAGCTATGTTTAGACATAACCATAAGCCGCCTGGGTGAGAAACATCCCGATGTGGGCACCAGTCTCAACCATCTAGCAGAAATCTACTTTAATCAGGGGCGATACGATCAGGCTCAGTCCCTCTATGTCAAAGCATTGGAGCTCAGAAAAGAGTTACTGGGTGAAGAGCATCCTGATGTGGCCGAAACTTTCAACGACCTGGCAGTATTCCTCGAAGATCAGGGGCTGTTCGATCGCTCAGAATCCTTTTTCCTCAAGGCATTGGAGATAAGAAAGACACTGCTCAGTGAAGACCATCCTGATCTAGTCCTAAGTCTAAATAATTTGGGAAGAGTCTATGGGATTCAGGAGCGCTACGATCAGGCAAAATCCCTCTTAGATCAGGCATTGGAGATGACAAAAAAGTTGTTGAGTGAAGACCATCCTTATAAAATATATATTCTCAACAACTTAGGAGCACTCTACTCTGCCCAGGGGGACTACCATCAGGCAGAAGATTTCTATCATAAGGCATTGGAGATCGCAAGGCACCGCCTGAGTGAAAAACATCCTCATGTAGCTCACATTCTCAATAACCTAGCAAATCTCTACAATATTCAGGGGCAGTACGATCAGGCCGAACCCCTATTGCTGCAAGCATTGGATATTATAAAACCCTGCCTAGGTAAAAAATATCCTCATGTAGCTCACATTCTCAATGGCCTGGGTAACCTCTACAATCTTCAGGGGCAGTACGATCAGGCTGAAACCTTCTATCAGCAGGCATTGAAGATTAGACAGCACTGGTTGGGTGAACAACATCCCCATATAGCCGAGAGTCTCAACAGGCTGGCTGACCTCTACTATAGTCAGGAGCAATACGATCAGGCTGAAACCTTCTATCAGCAGGCATTGAAGATTAGACAGCACTGGTTGGGTGAACAACATCCCCATATAGCTGAGAGTCTCAACAGGCTGGCTGACCTCTACTATAGTCAGGAGCAATACGATCAGGCTGAAACCTTCTATATGCAAGCATTGGAGATGAGAAAGGGCTGCTTAGGTCAACAACATCCCCATATAGCTGAGAGTCTCAATAGGCTGGCTAACCTCTACTATAGTCAGGAGCAATACGATCAGGCCGAACCTCTCTATCAGCAGGCATTGGACATGAACAAGAAGTTGCTGGGTCGCAAGCATATCTATGTAGCCCACATTCTCAATAACCTAGCAAATCTCTACAATATTCAGGGGCAGTACGATCAGGCAAAACCTCTATATATCGAGGCATTGGATATGAAAAAGCAGTTGCTCGGTAAGAACCATCCAGATTTAGTCGTCAGTCTCAATAACCTGGCAAATTTCTACTATAGTCAGGAGCAATACGATCAGGCTGAAACCTTCTATATGCAAGCATTGGAGATGAGAAAGGGCTGCTTAGGTGAACAACATCCCCATATAGCTGATAGTCTCAACAGGCTGGCTGACCTCTACTATAGTCAGGAGCAATACGATCAGGCTGAAACCTTCTATATGCAAGCATTGGAGATGAGAAAGGGCTGCTTAGGTGAACAACATCCCCATATAGCTGATAGTCTCAATAACCTGGCAAATTTCTACTATAGTCAGGAGCAGTACAATCAGGCAGAACCTCTATATATCGAGGCATTGGAGATTGCAGAGCGGAAGTTAGGGTCAAATCATCCTAAAACGGTAACCTTTCGTGATAATCTGGAAAGGTTGCGTGATATCCGTAATAATCCCTAATTTTTGAATTATTTTAGGAAAAAATTGGCTATTTTGTGTGATTTATTCCTAAAACTGATCAGTTATCAAAAGAAATTATAATTCACAGGAAGCGATTGACCTTGGCCTTTAGGCCACGCTTCGCGAATGGTCACGCTACGCGATGCTCCTTTGGAGCCGCTAAAAGCGATTGACCTTGGCCTTTAGGCCACGCTTCGCGAATGGTCACGCTACGCGATCGCATTCTCAACCCAACAACCAAACAATAGCTCTGTTTACCAAATTCCTATCAAAAGCGCTACAATATAATATTACCCTATATTCATGCCTCTACCCACACCTCCCACACTCCCCACACCTCCCACACTCCCCACCCCCTATTTTCCCTAACTCAAAAATATTATTCCGTCAACACTTCTCATTTTTCAGTAAAGTGTAAGTATATAGACCCCAAAAGCAATTATTAAAAATTCTAGAACCATGAGTTTATCCCTAAAGCAGCTGACCGTTTATCTGACATTGCTGGGCTTGGGCGGAGGTGCAGGGGTTTTGGGTAGTCGCTATCTCATGGCAGAGCAAGAGGTAATCAGACGCCCACAAATCGTTCCAGCAGTATTACAACCATTCACGCCACAACGATCAACAGTTACACCCCAGAAAAACCTGAATTTCATTGCTAAAGCGGTAGAAAAAGTAGGTCCGGCAGTAGTGAGAATCGATGCCGCCCGTCAAGTATCACGGGATATCCCACAACCCTTCCAAAATCCCTTCTTTAGGCGCTTTTTTGGGGAAGACCTGCCCATGCCACAACCGCGCATCGAGCAAGGCACCGGCTCAGGGTTTATCCTCAGCTCCGATGGACGCTTGATTACCAATGCCCACGTTGTAGAAGGCACAGAGGAAGTTAAAGTCACCCTAAAAGACGGTCGCAGCTTTGACGGTCAAGTCGTGGGCACTGACCCAGTGACCGATGTAGCCGTAGTCAAAATTGAAGCAACGGACTTGCCCACAGTCAACTTGGGTAAAGCCGAGAATTTGACCCCAGGAGAATGGGCGATCGCTATTGGTAATCCCCTCGGTTTAGATAATACTGTAACCGTTGGTATCATCAGTGCCTTAGGGCGCTCCAGTTCCCAAGTCGGGGTTCCTGAAAAACGGGTCAGCTTTATCCAAACTGATGCCGCCATTAACCCTGGTAATTCTGGTGGGCCGTTGTTGAATGCCACTGGTGAAGTGGTTGGGATTAACACCGCTATTCGAGCCAATGCCCAAGGCTTAGGGTTTGCGATCCCCGTGGAAACTGCGGAACGGATTGCCAATCAACTATTTTCTAAAGGTAAAGTTGAGCATCCTTACCTAGGCATTCAGATGGTGACCTTGACCCCAGAGTTGAGAGAAAAAATTAATCTCGACGAAAACTTTGACATTAAAGTCAACCAAGATGATGGGGTTTTAATCGTCCGGGTGGTGCCAGGCTCCCCCGCCCAGAGAGCTGGTTTCAAATCAGGAGATATCATTAAAACCGTTGCGTCGAAAGCAGTTAAAAATGCCACTGAGGTTCAGCAGGGTGTAGAAGCCTCAGAAGTTGGTGCCCAGTTAGAGGTGGAAGTGCTTCGTAACGGTAAGACCAAATTAATCAGCGTCCGACCAGGGGCTTTTCCTATGGAAAATTGATGATAATAGAGGGAGTAGGGAGTAGGGAGTAGGGAATCGGGAATCGGAACCCACCCCTAACCCCTCCCAGGAGGGGAACGGGAATCGGGAATCGGGAGTCGGGGAAGTTGATTCAAGAAATAAGGCGATTTTTATAATAAATGTGATAAGTGTGATATAATAGCAAATCAAGATAGTTGAATGAATTGATTGTGACTAGGTGGGCAGTAGCTAGCTACAGGATTAGCAAGCTGAGTTAATCGGTCTGTGTACTGCCCACCCTACATCTCCTACATCTCCCGACTCCCGACTTCCTCTGCGTGTAAAAAATCAATAAACTGTCGTGCTGTCCTACCAGAGAAACCATTGGCTCGGATTGCCCACTGTAAGGCACGACGTCTGATTTCACTAGGCTCAAGGGGGATTTGGGCTAGGGTAGCTAAATGTTGGACAATCTTCAAGTAGGTTTTCTGGTCAGCTTTCTCAAAGGTTAAGGTTAAGCCAAAGCGATCGCTAAACGAGAGTTTCTCGTGAACCGTATCCCAACCATGGACTTCTTCATTGCTAGGACGGGGACGGTCATCAAAGAATTCTCGAATCAAGTGTCGTCGATTAGAGGTAGCATAAACCACAACATTGTCAGGTCGTGCCGTTAAATTCCCTTCCAACATTACCTTTAAGGCTTTGTAGGAATCATTATCCTCTTCAAAGGATAAATCATCGATAAAGATAATAAATTTTTGAGGCTGGTCTCGCAATTGCTCGGTAATTACCGGTAAATCAATCATCTCTGATTTCGGGACTTCAATAATTCGCAATCCCTGCTCACCGTATTCATTTAACAACGCCTTGACCAAAGAAGACTTACCTGAACCGCGACTACCGTAAAGTAATACATTCAGGGCTCGGTAGCCTTTCAGCAGAAACTCTGTATTCTTAAGCAATTGCGTCCGCGCCAATTCATAGCCCACCAGCTCACTGAGTCTAATCGGATCTGGATTGGCAATACCAAACAACTGACCCGATTGCCAACGAAACCCCTGATAGTCAGCAAAAAGTCCAGTCCCAAACTCTCGATAGTATGCTGCGATCGCTTCCAAACCATCAGCCCAATCCTCTAAATTGTTTAGTTTAGCTTGCAGCTCCCCTTGCCATCGAGTACGTTTATCACTCTGGTCAGCTCCCGACCTGGATTGACTTGACTCACAATTCCAAGGCACCAGTTCAACCGGTAAAACAGATGCTCTTTTGACCCACTTACAAAGTTGTTTACTGCTGCACTGATAGATATTTTGTAAAGCTTGTAAGTCATGACGAGCTGCCTCTACCAATGCTGGCGGTAATGTTTCTAATTCAGAACCTTGAACTTGCCTGGTAAAGGAATTATCAGCCCTCAGGATTTGCCTAAACAGATAATCTTGCCAACTTTGGTTTTTGTTAGCTAACCCTTGAAACCAGTCACCATAAGCTTTTAAACAACTGATGTCATCCACATCACTGTTCACCATAGCTTCTAATAGTTTCAAAAACGCTAAACCTACTCCTTCACTCAATACTGATTGATAAACTAGCAAAGATGCAGCTTGGTAGCGGAGGTATTGAATTGAATCAATCGTTTGTTTATCCACAATAGGGTTTTCAGTTGGGTAAGGTTTTTAGGGAGCAGGGAGTAGGGAGTAGGGAGTAGGGAGTAGGGAGTAGGGAATCGGGAATCGGGAATTCATAAGAGGCAAGAGGCAAGAGGCAAGAGGCAAGAGGCAAAAGTTTCTTTAAGTTGGATTTTTTATGGTTTAAAAATGTCACATATAAACTACTTTAAAGATTTACTAATTTGGCCAAAAGTACTGATAACCCTATTTTTAATAAACTCTACTAACTGACGACTATTCCCTCTAGCCCTTTGCCTTTTGCCTAGACTTTAGCTACTAATTTATCATATAGCAATCCGTGTCGTAATTGTGAGAATTTTTTTCCCTATTCCCTATTTCCTATTCCCTATTCCCTATTCCCTAACCCCTCCGAGGAGGGGTTAGGGGTGGGTTCCGACTCCCTACTCCCTACTCCCTACTCCCTAAAATCCAATAAACAAAAGGTTGATGAGCATTTTATCACTCATCAACCTTGATTAGACTTTGGCCAGGGATCAACTATAAGCTATCAGCTATCAGCTAATGGGCAAGCTACAGGAACAGTTTTTGAATAAAACAAGCTGACCGCTGACCGCTGACTGCTGTTCGCGTAGCGTGCGTGGCACAGGCTTCTAGCCTGTGAGGTAGCGCATATGCTTACCTAAACCCCTACTTGCTTTCAGAAAACTCAGCGTCAATGACATCATCACCGCCAGAGCTACCAGAAGCAGCAGCATCAGGACCTGGTGCGCCAGCATCAGTAGGCTGAGCAGCCCCCTCAGCTTGTTGATAGAGGTTAGCACTAACACTGTAGAGAGCTTGTTGTAACTCAGTGGTCAGAGTCTTGATTTTCTCATCATCCTCTTGGCCAATTGCCTCTCGCAGGTCTTTGATCAACCCTTCGATCTTCTCCTTATCAGCTGCTGGCAATTTATCATCGAGTTCTTTAATCTGTTTCTCGGCCTGGTAGGTCAGAGAATCAGCTTGGTTCTTACGGTCAATCTTCTCACGACGCTCTTGGTCAGCCTCTGCATTAGCTTCAGCATCCTTCACCATCCGGTCTACTTCCTGATCGGATAGGGTGGACGCACCAGTAATGTTGATCGACTGTTCCTTACCAGTGCCCTTGTCCTTAGCGGTAACATTAAGGATACCGTTGGCATCAATATCAAAGGTTACCTCAATCTGAGGCACGCCACGGGGTGCAGGGGGAATTCCATCCAATCGGAAAGTTCCCAAGCTCTTGTTGTCAGAGGACATTTCCCGCTCACCCTGAAGAACATGGATTTCTACGTTGGTCTGACCATCCACAGCAGTAGAGAAGGTTTCTGACTTCTTGGTGGGGACAGTGGTGTTACGGGTAATCAGTTTGGTCATCACGCCACCGAGAGTTTCCACACCCAAGGACAAGGGGGTGACATCCAACAGTAGGATATCCTTGACTTCACCAGCCAATACACCACCTTGGATAGCAGCACCTACCGCTACCACTTCATCGGGGTTAACGGTCTGGTTAGGATCCTTGCCAAGTACCTTCTTGACCACCTGTTGCACTGCAGGGATCCGAGTAGAACCACCAACCAAGACCACCTCATCAATGGCACTCTTGTCGAGTTTGGCATCCTTGATAGCATTTTCTACCGGAATGCGGCAACGGTCGATTAAGTCAGAGCAAATATCTTCAAACTGACCCCTAGTCAAGGTCATATCCAGGTGCTTAGGCCCTTCTTGGGTAGCGGTGATGAAAGGCAAGTTAATGTCAGCTTGCATAACGCTAGACAACTCAATCTTGGCTTTCTCTGCGGCTTCAGTCAGACGTTGTAGAGCTTGCTTGTCCTTACGTAGGTCAATCCCTTCTGCGCTTTGGAACTCTTTGGCTAGGTGATCAACAATTTTCTTATCGAAGTCATCACCACCGAGGTGAGTGTCACCGGAGGTAGCTAACACTTCAAACACCCCGTCACCTACTTCTAGAATAGAGACGTCAAAGGTACCACCACCCAAGTCAAACACTAGGATAGTTTCGTTGCTCTTCTTGTCTAAACCATAAGCCAGAGACGCTGCAGTCGGTTCGTTGATAATCCGCAGCACTTCAACACCAGCAATCTTACCCGCTGCCTTAGTAGCTTGACGCTGGGAGTCATTGAAGTAAGCTGGCACAGTAATTACCGCTTGGGTAACGGTTTCCCCAAGATACTTGCTAGCATCATCAACCAGCTTGCGTAGCACCTGAGCTGATATCTCTTCTGGCGCAAATTGCTTTCCTTGAGCTGGGCTATCTAGCTTGACATTATCACCAACCTTGAGAGTTTTGTAAGATACTTCGGTAGCCTCGTTGGTGACTTCACTGTATCTACGTCCAATGAAGCGTTTGACTGAATAAAAAGTGTTTTCGGGGTTCATCACCGCCTGACGCTTAGCAATTTGACCGACTAAGCGATCGCCATTTTTGGCATAAGCTACGACTGAAGGGGTTGTCCGAAAACCTTCTGCATTAGCAATAACCGTGGGTTTACCACCTTCCATTACTGCTACGCAGGAGTTTGTTGTACCTAAGTCAATTCCAACAACTTTTGCCATAAGAGTGTTCCGGGTGCGTATAACTACAAATACTGGTAGGGTAGGAGAGGATTAGAGAATTATCCGTCAGATTGGTTCAAGGAATAACCGTTGCCAGTTTTTATACCATCGGTTGGATTACCATTATTTATACTGAACTTGATTTGCCAGTCTAATGAAGGGTGGTTTCCCGAACCTAAGATGGGACGGTTCTCTATTGATTGAACCTCCCCAACCTAAGAGGATGGGGATTCCCAGGCACAACCAACTAAGTGGCTGTTAACTCCATGGGCGTAACTTTCCCTCGTTCCGGGGGTAGCCGGGTAGGATTGATACCCAGTTTTTTCGTTTATTAACGCCATTGAGGGTAAAATTCATCCCCGACCTAAGAGGACGGGGATGAATTTTACCCTGGCCAAAGGCCACGCTACGCGAACAAACTCCCCTCTTCGATAACCGATTATCTACTGATTTTCTCGGTCAAGGGGCAGCAGGAAAGAAAAAAGTTATGGTTAATCAGCGCCATTTTCGATTAGGTGTGATAGTCGGAACATAGGGAAGATCACCGAAGTTGGGGAAGAATCCACCCAGAGTTCTGATTTCCGTCACGTTTCAATTAGGACTGCTATGGTCAAAACCCATGTCTGCTTTTTTCCTTATCCGTTTTTCTTGCCTTGCCTGTGTCTAATTTACGAAAATTAACTGCTGTTGGGATTGGTGTGAACCGTAAAAAATCAGTTGTGTTTGCCGTCTTGAGAGTAGTGGAGGAAACTGAAACCGGGTAGGGAGTAGGGAGTAGGGAGTAGGGAATAGGGGTAAGAAACTTGACTTTACCTGATAAGTATGATCAGCTAAGTATAATCAGCACTATAGTATCTTTAAAGCATCAATTATCTATTAATAAGGGCGATCACGACGGAAACAGCACCATTACCCATGCCAGTTCTATCTCCACAATTACAGCAACGGTTAGCGTCACCCCTTAAAATTGGCTCGGTTGAGGTCAACAGCCGGGTTTTACAGTCACCCCTGTCTGGAGTAACCGACTTGGTGTTTCGTCGCCTAGTGCGTCGCTACGCCACTGAGTCGATGATGTATACCGAAATGGTTCATGCTAGCCAGTTAAAGTATCTCCGAGAATTGCCCAAGATTATGGAGGTAGACCCATTAGAAAAACCGATCAGTATCCAATTATTCGACTGTCGCCCGGAATTTCTGGCTCAAGCGGCACAAAGGGCAGTGGCAGAAGGGGCAGATACTGTGGATATCAATATGGGTTGCCCTGTTAATAAAATTACTAAAAATGGTGGCGGGTCTGCCTTACTGCGAGATCCAGAAACGGCGGAAGCAATTGTACGATCAGTAGTCAAGGCAGTGGAGGTACCTGTAACAGTCAAAACCCGTATTGGCTGGACTAATCAGGAGATCAATGCGGTAGAATTTGCCCAACGTATGGAAGATGCCGGGGCTCAGATGTTGACCCTCCATGGCCGTACTCGTGACCAAGGGTATAATGGCTCGGCTCGCTGGGAATGGATTAAGCGGGTAAAAGATGTGCTGTCTATCCCAGTGATTGCTAATGGGGATATTTTGTCCGTCGATGCAGCAGTGCGCTGCTTGGAAAAAACCGGTGCTGATGGGGTAATGTGTTCTCGGGGAACCCTGGGCTATCCCTTTCTAGTCGGAGAAATAGACTATTTTCTGAAAACCGGACAACTGTTCCCCCCAACCACACCCGTACAACTGCTTGAATGTGCTAAGGAGCATTTACAAGGTCTATGGCACTATAAGGGGGAGCGGGGTATTTATCAGTCCCGGAAACACATGAGTTGGTACGCGAAAGGGTTTCCTGGAGCAGGGGAATTGCGTCAGAAACTCAGTAGAATAGAGACGGTTGAGCAAGGAGTTGAGTTGATTGAAAATGCGATCGCTAAACTTCATCCATAAGCAATCAGCCGTCAGCCGTCAGCCGTCAGCTGATAGCTGATAGCTGATAGCTGATAGCTGATAGCTGATAGCTGAATCCTTACCTTCATCGAGATCAACCGCAATTGTTAATGAAATAGTCTTTTTTTCCAGTATTTGACGGTTTGACACTCCCCGTCCTATAAGAACGGGGATTCTTGGATCAACGACTCGTCTTGCGTGGGCCAGCCGGAACCAGGAAGAGTAGAGGACAAATCTCCCCGAGCGTTTAGATCATTTCAGATCCAGGTTCCGGTGTGCCCCACCGTACCTTTTTTTTATATTAGATAGATAGGTACTTTTTTTTATCTAAATTTTTCGGCAGACGTTTAAGTCGTTAGACCAAATTACGCAATATGTATCTGATACATATTTTTTACGTTGTCTACTTATGGTTAGATAGTATCTATCTAGTCTTTTATATTTTTCTTTTAGCACACCTATCACAAACTGTCAAGATAAAGTTTAAATAAAAGCCGTCCTATAAGGACAGGGCGCGATTACCCAAAATTTTTGGTAATATCTTATGACGTCTTGTTATCACCAATCTTGCTAGATAGTATAATTGTATGATACTATAGGTAGAATTTTTTGTTCAAATTTAGGAGGATTAATTTAGTATGACCCAAGTGGTTGTCGGTGAAAATGAAGGTATTGAGTCAGCCCTGCGTAGATTTAAGCGACAAGTATCTAAAGCAGGAATTTTTGCTGATATGAAGCGTCTACGGCACTTTGAGACTCCCATTGAAAAGAAAAAGCGCAAAGCGATCGCTCGCAGACGCAAGCGTCGTTACCGCTAAACCTTCAATCCACTGTCAACACTCCCCGGTCATGAGACGCGGGGTTTTTTGGTTGACTTACTTGCCATCACCTGACCGGTTTAACCAACCACAGTAAGGGAATCGGGAATCGATAACATAGATTTGGTATGGGATACGGTGACTTACAGCAATTCCAACAACTGGGATTCACTTAATTGGCTAATTCCTAATTCTTTAGCCTTTTCTAACTTAGCCGTCCGGCAAAATTCATCCCACATCTCAATGCGTAGCATGAGTGTGGGATGAATTTTGCACTGGGTCTTTTGGTATTGGTAGGCGAGCTATGAAGCTTCTTACGTTCCTCAGATGGAGTCATACCCCTCCGCTCGGCCTCTTGTCTTAACTGCCTTTTTTCAAAATCAGTCAATCTGACTACTAGTTTTTTGTATTTCAATTTTTGGGCTATTCTGGGTTTGCAATTGGTCACCCACATGCTAGCATGGTTTTAGGTCGATAGACAGGAGAACAGTAAAGTGATATCAGCTTACCAGTACAAGTTGCGACTAAACAAAAATCAAATAGCCAAGATCGAAAAATGGCTTGATATGTTGCGTTGTCAGTACAATTACTTGTTAGCTGACAGATTTAATTGGTATGAGCGGAATCGCTGTTCTATTAACTCCTGTCCACTAACCTGCTATCTACCAGAACTAAGAAAAAAACCAGACTATTTTTCTCAGAAAAAGACACTACCTGGACTAAAGAAAAGTAGACCCTGGTATGCAGAAATCCACTCTCAGGTCTTACAAGACTGTGTAAAGAGGGTAGATCTGGCTTTTAAGCGGTTTCTGAAAGGAGACTGCAATGGCAACAGGAGCGGAAAACCAAGATTCAAGAGTAAGAGCAGATACCGCTCTTTTACTTTTCCATCCTTGTCTAAAAATCCAGTTAGCGGCAATATTCTGACCCTACCAAAATTTGGTAAGGTCAAGATGATATATCACAGACCAATCCCTGATGGATTCACAATTAAGACCGCCACGATAACCCGAAAAGCCGATGGTTATTACGTTACCCTGTTGATTCAAGATGACTCTGCACCGGAGATTATCCCGATCAACAGTGTCACTAATCCTGTCGGGATTGACATGGGTCTTAAGTCTTTCCTTATCAAATCTGACGGTACCGAGGTACCCATCCCTCAGTACTACCGAAAAGCTCAAAAACGGCTAAAAAAAATTCAGAAAGCCGTTAGCCGCTCCAAGAAGGGAAGCAACAACAGAAAAAAGGCTGTTCTTAAATTGGGAAAGGCTCACAAAAAGGTAGCTGATACCAGGAAAGACTTCCATTTTAAGACCGCGAAAGACTTACTAGACAATCACGATCTAGTGGCTCATGAAAAATTAAACATTAAGGGTCTGGCTAAGAGCAAAATGGCCAAGTCAGTTTTAGATGCTGGTTGGGGTCAATTTCTGTCAATCTTATCAGTCAAAGCCGAGATCGCTGGACTGGCCACGAAAGCAGTGAACCCCCGAAACACCAGTCAGAACTGTTCTAATTGCGGCAAAAAAGTTCAAAAAAAATTAAAAGACCGCATTCATTCTTGTCCTCACTGTGGATACACGGAAGACCGGGACGTGAATGCGGCAAAAAATATATTGAAGTTGGCGGTGGGGCATCCCGTCCGAAGTAAAGCTTACCGAGTATCCGAACCAATAGGTGGAGTTGGTAAGAAGCCTACACTGAATCTGAAAAGATCAGTGTAGGAGTATGTCACAACCAGCATCTTCCCCAACCACCAAATAATCAGTTTTGGCACTAACGGCACTAGTAACTTTACCACCAGCGTTTTGAATCAAGTCTTTCGCGTCACTACGCTTAAGGGTAGGCAAGGTGCCAGTAATCACAAAGGTTTTTCCGGTTAATGGTTGGATTTTATATAGCGCTATAGTTTAAGGTGATCCTTATAACTGTAAACCCGCTTCTCGCAATCGATCAATCAAGGTCTGGTTGCTGGAAATCTGAAACCAATCCCAGACAGACTGAGCAATTTCTGATCCAATGCCGTAGATTCCCTCAATATCGGGGATTGTTGCTTGAGCCAACTGCTCAATGGTAGGGAAAGTCTGGGCAAGGTTTTTAGCCTTGACACTACCCACATGACGAATCCTTAACCCATAAAGGACTCGTGACCAAGGTTGAGTTTTGGATTTTGCGATCGCATTTAGCAGCTTTTGGGCTGACTTATACCCCATACGCTTCAATGACACCAGCTGCTCTAGGGTTAAATCATAAAGGTCAGCAACGGATGTGACTAAGCCTTGGTCTACCAATTGTTCGACAATCTTTTCCCCCAAACCATTAATATCAAGAGCATCACGACTTGCCCAGCGGGTCAGAGGTCTCTTGTCAATCGACTGTAAACCTGCCTCTCGCAATCGATCAATCAAGGTCTGGTTGCTAGAAATCTGAAACCAATCCCAGACAGACTGAGCAATTTTTGGTCCAATGCCGTAGATTCCCTCAATATCGGAGATGGTTGCTTGAGCCAACTTCTCAATGTTAGGGAAAGTCTGGGCAAGGGTTTTAGCCTTGTCACTACCCACATGACCAATCCCTAACCCATACAGGACTCGTGACCAAGGTTGGGTTTTGGATTTTGCGATCGCATTTAGCAGCTTTTGGGCTGACTTATACCCCATACGCTTCAATGACACCAACTTCTCTAGGGTTAAATCATAAAGGTCAGCAACGGATGTGACTAAGCCTTGGTCTACCAATTGTTCGACAATCTTTTCCCCCAAACCATTAATATCAAGAGCATTACGACTTGCCCAGTGGGTGATAGTTCCCTTCACAATCGCAGGAAACTTCTGGGTAAATCTTAATAGCTGGGATTCACGTAATTGGGTAATTCCTAATGCTTTAGCCTTTTCTAACTTAGAACCAGGATCTTTCCCAACCACCAAATAATCAGTTTTGGCACTAACGGAACTAGTAACCTTACCACCAGCGTTTTGAATCAAGTCTTTCGCTTCACTACGCTTGAGGGTAGGCAAAGTGCCAGTAATCACAAAAGTTTTTCCAGTTAAGGGTTGGGGTTTATCTAGCGCTATATTGTTCTGGGAGGCTGCTAACTGTAAACCTGCTTCTCGCAATCGAGTAATCAAGGTTTGGTTGCTGGAAATCTGAAACCAACCCCAGACAGACTGAGCAATTTCTGGTCCAATGCCGTAGATTCCCTCAATATCGGTGACGGTTGCTTGAGCCAACTGCTCAATGGTAGGAAAAGTCTGGGCAAGGGTTTGAGCATTGACACTACCCACATGACGAATCCCTAACCCATAAAGGACTCGTGACCAAGGTTGGGTTTTGGATTTTGCGATCGCATTTAGCAACTTCTGGGCTAACTTATGCCCCATACGCTCCAATGACACCAGCTGCTCTAGGGTTAAATCATAAAGGTCAGCAACAGATGTCACTAAGCCTTGGTCTACCAATTGTTCTACAATCTTTTCCCCCAAACCATTAATATCAAGAGCATTACGACTTGCCCAGTGGGTGAGAGTGCCCTTAACAATAGCAGGACAAGATGAATTAATACAGCGAGTCACTGCTTCACCCTTAGGACGCACCAAGGGTTGATTACAAACAGGGCAATGGGTAGGCATCTCGAAGGGTTTAGCATGATCAGGACGTAACTCTGGTAAGACACGTACCACCTCCGGGATAATTTCCCCCGCTTTCCGTACAATCACCGTATCCCCAACTCGCAAATCTAATTGGGCAACATAATCACCATTGTGTAGGGCAGCCCGTTGTACTGTTGTCCCTGCCAATTGCACTGGTTCTAAAATAGCCAAGGGTGTCACTGCTCCGGTGCGTCCCACATTAACTGTAATTGCTTCCACACGACTGGGAGCTTCTTCAGCCGGATATTTCAGAGCAATCGCCCAACGAGGAAACTTCTGGGTAAACCCCAATTGTTGTTGTATCGGGAAAGCATTAATTTTCACCACTACCCCATCGGTCAGGTAAGGTAAATCTTTCCGTTTCGCATCCCAATGATTGTAATAATCCTGAACATCTTGTAGGGAAGCACAACATTGGCGATGGGGATTCACCGGAAAACCAAGCTTTTGCAGCAAATCTAGAGCATCCCATTGGGAATTGGGCATTGGGATGGTGTACTCCTCACTACTATCCTGATTCGGAATATGTAAGGTATAAGCAAAGAAAGCCAATTGCCGTTTAGCAACAATTCGAGGTTCTAATTGGCGCAACGTACCAGCAGCGGCATTACGAGGATTAGCAAATAATGGCTCACCTGCTTGTGCTCGTTCCTGATTAATCCTCTCAAATACATCCAGAGGTAAGAATGCCTCACCACGCACTTCTACTAAAGCTGGCAGTTGGTCTAGATTTTCGTCTAGATTAAGTTGATCTAGATTCAGCCGCAAAGGAATGGAGCGAATAGTGCGGACATTCTGAGTAATATCTTCTCCTGTGGACCCATCACCCCTGGTCACTCCCCGCACTAAAATCCCATTTTCATAGGTCAGTGCTAATGCTGAACCGTCAATTTTCAGTTCACAAACGTATTCAGTATTGAGTCCTGAGTCTTGGGAAATATCACCAGAAATATGACGCTGCCATCGTTCTTGCCATTGATTAAATTCCTCAAGGTTAAAGGCATTATCCAGACTATACAGTGGGATATTGTGGCGCACGGAAACAAAACCAGTAGCTGGTTTTTCTCCTACCCGCTGGGTTGGACTATCAGAGGTTACTAACTGAGGATACTCTGTTTCCAGCTCTTGCAGTTCCCGGTAGAGTTGATCGTAGATGGCATCTGCCATGATGGGATTGTCGAGGACATAGTAGGCATAACTAGCGTTTTGCAACAGTCGCCGCAGTTCCTGAACTCGCTGGTTTACGTCGGGGGTTACTGGTGCCACAGGGGTGATTATCCTTGATGGAGATTGACTCTAGTTTATTGGTCAGATTAACCAGATTAACTATAGCCCTGCTTGAGGTGGAATAGGAAACTTTCGCAAAGTCTAGTCACAAGTTCAGTATTTCCACTAATTCCATTTGCGGTCACCAATGTCATCTTGGTATTAACTAAGGTACTTTTCCAAGAGACAACAAAAATGGGTCTGTTTGATAAAATTTCAATTAGTCGTCAACACAGCCAGACAACACTCGGACCAGCTGAAGCATTTGCTGCGATCGCATTAATCGCTGTTGCTGCTGACGGATACGCGACTAATTCTGAAGTACAAGCCATTATTACTGCCTTATCTCGAATGCAGCTGTTTAGGAGCTACTCAGCTGATGTAATGGCAAGAATGTTTGAACGAATTTTGATGCTCCTGCAGCGACAAGGTTCTTATCCTCTTCTTAGTGCAGCCCTGAAATCACTCCCCTATGAGCTACAAGGAACAGCCTTTGCGATCGCCACTGATATTATCTTAGCAGATGGAGAAATTACCGATGAGGAAGAAGACTTTTTGAACGAGCTTTCTCAGGCTTTAGAGATATCAGAGGAAACTGGCGTAAAAATTATAGAGGTAATGTTAATTAAAAATCAAGGGTAATAGGATTTTTATTTTAATTAACAATTACTGACTTAATTAATGTTGACAAAACTGGCTAAGTCTGTTCAGTTGAGGGTTCACTGCTGAAAGTGAACCCTCAACTGTTAATTATGATCTGAATCTAACTTGTGATCACCTGGGATTGGATAGAATTACTAACAGAGTGAGGTTCTAGTATCCGACCTGTACTTCACAAGAACCAGTCAACGCACTGTATTCGGTTCCTCCAGGACATTGGCAAATGCTCGGATAGCCACACGCATTGATGTCTCGGGTGCAAATACCCTGCGGTGGGATTGCACACTTGCTATCAACAGGTTTTCCAGGACCGCCTGCCATAGAAATGTCTTTGATCATGCACTTGCCGACAGATTGATCATAGGAATATCCATCCGGGCAGAGGCAAATGCTAGGATTGCCACAGGGATTGATATCACGAGTACAGGGCACACCAATATCAGCCGGATCTAGTACACAAGGGCCAATGGGTTGTGCGATCGCAGGGGGGGCGCTAGTTAAAAACAGTTGTGCCGCTACCAACAAAGCGCACAGCACTTTCAACGCTTGGGCGAATTTGAAGTTCATGCCGTTTTTGATAACTTTTAAGATTTTCATCACCTAACTTATCTCTAATGTTTGTTTCTGATGAAACCAAAATGATATTACTTCGCCACGGATATTTTTGTCAAGTTATTATCTCGAATTAAATAAAAATTACTGACGTGTTTACCAGGTAATAGGGAATCGAAAATAAGGAGAAGGTAACAGCGAACAGCGGATCTGGGAACAGGGAACAGAAGGAAAGAGATCCGAGGATTTTTTGGTTTGATCAGAATCTATCTGTGTAAGTATTCAACCGGACATGATATAACCGGTACCGAAGAGCCGATTTTCTAGATTCTGGGTTGGCTCTCCCAAGGGAAGCTCACCTTCATTAGAGCGCAGTACTTCTTTCCAACTTGAGTTAAACACATCCTTCTACATATGCCACTTCCGGTAGTTTCCCAGCGCGTAAACTAGTTACCTTACCCTCTGGATTGGTTTCAAAAATCACTCGATAATTTTTATCTGAAGTATCTGTTGGTACGAAGGTTGCATATTTACCACCCGGTACATATTGATGGGGTTCAAGTTCTATTTTGTTACGATACAAAGACATAATTTTATCTAACTTATCCCCCACTTTTATCCCGCTAATTGTGCTAATCTGTGGAGAACGTGTGTCTACCCTGGTAATTTTTCCTTCTGTCACCATAAACCAGAGATTTTCTATTCCTTCTGGCTTGTAGATTAAGCAACCATAGTCTTCTCCACCACTAGTTTGTTGCACTAATTTAACTTGCCCAGCCTGGGATGCTTCTTTCACCGTCATGCCCACGGTGATGGGGCCAATGCCATTAATTGCTATTTTAGATTTAGTAGAAAGTCTTTCTCTCTTGCTCCCAGTCTTCAAACAGAGGTTTTCACCACTTAAGTCCCCAAAACAATTGCCGTCTTTGTTGAGGATAACTACCGATTTGATAGTTGAGAACTGTTTGAGGGTAGATTGAATAGCACTGGTAGCTCTAGCATCATAGCCTACTCCAGGGGAAGGAATGGCACGGCAAAACTTGAGGGTGGCGGTTTCTGCTGCAATAGAGAGAGTAAAATCTTTACCACAGTTGGAGCTACCTTTAAGTTTTAGTGCTTCGGTGAAACCAATTTTAGTTTCTGCTGTGGTCGGACCAATAATCAACTGTTCAATGGCAAAAGTAGCCACTGCACGACTATTGGTGCTTCTGACTACAGGTTCCACATACCTAAAATCCTCATTACTTTGAGGTTGCTTGGGTAAAAAAACCTTAACTTTTCTTTGCTTAGGGGTATTTTGAGTTTGGGTAGGAGTTGGGGATGTTTCTACTTCTGTTATAGGAGATGGAGAGGAAGTGGATGTATCCGGTGGCGGTGTCCCTTGTTCGTTACAAGCATTGAGACTCAAGTATGCTAAGAGTATGCTACTCAAGAGTATAGTTTTAGATTTGTGTAGATCCATTGCGCACCTCGAAGTTATCCTTGTTAACGTTAATAGTACTTTAGATTTTCAATTATCTTTAAAGCCTGGCTTTGTCCATGTTGAGGAAATTGTTTCTATCGGCGATTAGACCAAAGGGGTAGCGCTTCCGGTACGTACTGTACCTCACGTATTTGATAAATGCTATATAGCGTTTCTGGCAGTTATAAGGTACAGTCTTGATGCAGCGCATCCCTATTCCCTATTCCCTATTCCCTCTTCCCTCTTCTCTCTTATCTCTTATCTCTTCCCTGTTCCCTGTTCCCTGTTCCCTGTTCCCTGTTCCCTAAAATCCCGAAATTGTGTACCTTATAGCTATGATAATTGCTATATTTATAGCAAAGTAGCTTTCCCTTTGATTATGTATCAACTTACCCTATCTGTTCCAGAAGAAACCGCACAGGCTTTAAACCTAACACCACACTAGGAGAAGAATTATGTTTAAGTGCTGCGATGAAACTTTATAAATTAGGTAAACTTTACTCTGGTGCTGCTGCTCAACTAGCTGGTATTGAGCGAGTAGTTTTTTTATCTAAGTTGAGTGACTATGGTATCAACACTTTCAGATTAACAGAAGCAGAATTAACAGAGGATTTAGCGAATGCCTAATGTGATTGCTGATATAGCAAAGGGAACAGGGAACAGGGAACAGGGAGCAGGGAGCAGGGAGCAGGGAGTAGGGAACAGGTAACAAACATTCTCTCAATTGATTTAGGATTACTATACCTAACCAATCTAATATCTCTATCAAACAAATTTACTAGATTTACTCCCACAACTTTATGGCTCCGTTATTGTCCCTCAAGCTGTGGCGAATGAATTAGCTGCTGGAGCAGCTTTAAAAATTTCCCTGCTCCCTGCTCCCTGCTCCCTGCTCCCTAAAACCCATAAATTTGTACCTCACAAGTCGTAGAATTGCTATATGTCTTAACCCTCAATCCATGAAATCGCTTCTTTCACTTCCACCTCTGATTCAAGAACTGCCATAATTCCCGGTAAATATTCATCCATTGTCATCACGTTAGCATAAACTATTGGTTTAATTAAAGCAAAACTAAGATTGTCCTCTTGTACATCAATGCTGGTTTTGTAGCGGATTTCTCCATCGTCTAAATCGAATTCAAAGTTACCCATAATCATGCCATAGTTGGCGCGAGTGATAAATTCTGTAATGGGTAGGCGCTTGTTTTCTGGAGCCTTAACGGGGCAAACTGAATAAAATACAAATTGTCTTTGTTCTTCTATGACTTTGGCGTAGCAAGTCCATTGTCCATTTTCCCCTCGGAATAAAAGACGCAAGGCTGATGTTTCTGGTATATTGACAAATTGCCATTCGTCTGATTCAAAAAAGTTAACTATTGCGGTAAAGATTGATTGGTTTGTGGTGGTATCTTCTTCTGTGTCGGAGAATTTTTCATCAACTAATTCGTTTAAAATGCTGGTAATTCCCTCAAGAAATTCAGAGGTAGCGTTTTGGGTAGCTTCAGCTAAATTGGCTTGGGTCCATTCTTGGAAAAAGTTAACAATTCCTGCGGAAAGTTCTTCGCTGGTAGCTTCTGGGTGGTTAATGGTGGAAGGATTAAGGTAGTTCCAGAAGGTGTTATAACCGACTTCACCGTTGGGTTGTTGCTGTTTTACGGATAAGCATAGCCAGCTTTCGGTGTTGAGTAGTTTGTTTGTTAAGGGGTTTTCGGGTTGTTGACAAAGGTCAAGCAGGTAGTTAGCAGCTTCTTCTGCGGTGGAAGCGTTTTCTAATAGCTGTGGCAGTAAATCCGGTTGGAGAGTGGTTTCAATTTGGATGTCACCACTGGGGAGAAAGTTACCACCACTCATGGGTGCCCGTACTTCTGGTTTGAGGTTGAATAGTTTTTCGGTGTCGATGCGGTGGTAAAGTTCGGGGGTTACGTGGAAGTTAAGGCGACATTCGATGATTTGCTCGTTTTGTGTGGTGAGAGATAGGGAAGTTGTGGGAATGGTTAAGGGATTGGAGGAGTCGCTTAAGGTTAACTCTTTGTCTAAAGGGAAGTTTTCAGTATAATCATTCATTTTTTTGATAAATTAAAGTAAATCCAGTTGTTGTTAATGGCAGTCCTGGTTTTAGTTCCAGGTTTAGGGCTTTGCTAGTATAGCTGTAAGCTTAAGCGCTACGCGCACGCGTGCGCGTTCAGCTATCAGCGGACTGGAAAAATTAAACCTCAAACTATGGAACAACTCGTCGATGCCTGCTAAAGACCTTTATCATGATACTGTCAAAACCGCCCTGATCAAAGATGGTTGGACTATTACTGATGATCCACTGATTATCAAAATCGGTACCCGTAATGCCTTAGTTGACTTAGGTGCTGAAAAACTGATTGCTGCTGAACGAGGTGCTACAAAAATAGCGGTTGAAGTAAAAACTTTTATCAGCCCTTCTCCTATTAATGATCTTGAAAAAGCATGGGGACAATTCTTTTTATATAGTAGGATACTCAAGAAACGAGATCCTAATCGCCAAATATATCTGGCAGTTGCTCGCAAGATTTTTGAAACATTGTTTGAGGAGGAAGCTGGACAAATTCTGTTGGAAGAACCTGGTTTTCGCCTACTTGTTTTCGATGTAAATATTGAGGAAATTATCGAATGGAAACCACCAATCAACGTTTAGAGCAATGGGGTGAAACCCTAGAAAATATTTTAAAGTATTACGCCAATCTTCCTTACCGCTATGGTGATGTGACAACCTCTGTAATTATCAGTGGCGATCGCAATCATTTTATGCTGCTCGATGAAGGCTGGGAAAATCATCGCCGTGTATATGGTACCATTGTTCATGCTGAAATCCGCGATGGTAAAATTTGGATTCACTACGACGGTATTGAAGATGGTATCACGGATGAATTGGTTGCTTCAGGAGTACCGAAGGATAGGATTGTTCTTGCTTTTCATCCCCCCGAGATTCGTGAACATACTGGGTATGGGGTTGCATAGGGTTTAGCATCGTTATCTGAATCTAATTCACTGCAAAGTCAGTATATTGACGTACAGCAGGTTCTTGAAATGCTAGTACAATATCAGTCTTTGGTACTCCCAATTTGACAAGTTCGTTGGCAAAACCAATTTCAGTTCCATCATGATGTATCCAAATTTTACTATTCTTGATACTCATATGTAGAACACAACCATACATTGGTTGGCGATTCTTCCAACCGGTATAGACAACTTGGTAATGGTCGTGGTCTGAGTCAAAAATTAAGGCAGCTTCAACATCTTCATCAGATGGACTTTTACTGGCATAATCACTCAGAAGTTGTTTAATGTATTGGCGATACTGGATTATTTTTTCCATTCTAAAATCACCTCTTCAGATGGATCATAAACCAAGAGACTGAGCTGAAAACGCTTAACTACTGTTTGCACAAATGGTAGACTAAAGAAAGTCCTTAATGCCCCAACAGGTATTGCCAAAAACAGTTTGAACTCAGGTTTCTCTTGTTCTAAAGCAACTTGGTAATTTAAAAATTGCCCCAGAGCAGTGTGGAACTCAGAAATATTAGAGGGATTGGTGAAGCTTTTGATCTCAACAGCAATTTTTTCATTTCCTTTTGTTGCTGCAAGTAACCTCTCAGCTCCCAAATCTATTTGCATATCAACTCGGCCAGACCGAATCCTGAGAGGATCATCGGTAATTGTCCAGCCCTCTTTTTCTAGTCCGTGCCTTACAGCATTATGAAATACGTCTCTCATTCGCTGGCTATGACGGGAAATCTATGCAAATCTTGATACAAAACCATTATACAATAATGGACTTCCTTTAGAGTTTTGAGTTATTCTGGGTCAGGTTAGCGATTGACCGTAGGTCACGCTACGCGATGAAGCGTTCGCGAAGCGTGGCCAAAGGCCTCAGCTTCCGCTAAGAGCGATCGCAATTATTTTCTGCTGCTCCATGAAGACTGGGAAAATCATCGCCGTGTATATGGTACGTAAGCTATCAGCTATCAGCTCTCAGCTCTCAGCTCTCAGTGATTAGCTCAGAGCTATCAGCTATTAGCTCTCAGCTTTTGAATAAAACAGGTAACCATTTGTTTAATAGTCACAAAAGTCCCAGCGTCGTTCGCACAGCGTGGCCAAACGCGCCCCGCGTGGCCTTTTGGCCAAGGCCAAAGCCTGTGCCACAAAGCAGACGGCTGACCGCTGACCGCTGACCGCTGAATGCTTACTATGGTACGATTGTTCATGCTCAAATCCGCGATGGTAAAATCTGGATTCACTACGACGGTATTGAAGATGGTATCACGGATGAATTAGTTACTTCAGGAGTACCGAACGATAGGATTGTTCTTGCTTTTCATCCCCCCGAGATTCGTGAACATACTGGGTATGGGGTTGGATAGTGTTTGCTTTGGAAGGGCTAGGCTTAAGGAAAATAGTACGGTTTCTTTTGTGTTTATGGTTCAGGTTACTGATTACCTGTACTTTGTTCGAGATGACCAGATTCTCAATAATGAACCGATCATTAAGGGGACTCGAACTCCTGTGAGGGCAGTTGTTGAAACCTGGCGTATGGGAGTTCCTCCGGAAGAAATTCCCATAGGAATGCCTCATCATAAAAAGCTACAATGAATAAATTCCATAGCAATCGCTCTGTATGAGTAGACTACTGGCAATCGAGAAAACGATTTCAAGCTTTCAAGCATTACATGAGCGCTTGGGGTTATGTCGCGCCACTGATGAATCGTTTTTTTCAGAATGGCAGGTATCCTCTATTGAGATATTAGATGATGATAAATCTTTTCTGGACCGTCTCCGGCAGCGATATCATAATTACTACAATGCTGGTCTCTTAACTGAAGGAACGGTGCTTTTATCTATTGTTGCACCACTGCTGGAACGGTTAGAATTTCATGAGCCTCCGTTTTTCGTACAATCTGAGGTTCCTATCAGTCTGGAGGTGGAAGAACACAATGAAGTTTATCGAGGTCGGATAGATGTATTGGTGATTCGCGATCTTGTTTGGATACTGACTGTAGAAGCTAAACGATCTAAGTTTGCGGCGGATATTGCTTTACCACAGTGTTTAGCCTATATGAGTGCTGCACCACGACAACCAAGCTTTGGCATGGTAACGAATGGCAGCGATTTTATCTTCTGCAAGTTGAAGGATAAAGTATACGATTTTTCTGATGCGTTTTCATTATTGTCTCGGCAAAATAAGCTCTACGAGGTTGCGACTATTCTCAAGAAGTTAAAAACCAACAAATTTTCCGACAACTAGAGATTGCTGTTAGCGAAGCGGATGAAAAATCAAGGGACAATTATTCCGACTACCTCCTGTATAATTCCCATTTCTCCTAACTCCTGACTCCTACCCATACCAAAAGACTTTTTCAGCAAACCCTAAGTAATATCTATGACTATCAAACAACTAGAAACCCAATTACTTGCTCTATCTCCCACAGAGAAAACAGAAGCAATTCACCTTTTAGCCCATAGTTTGAACCAAAACTGGCGTGGAATAACCAAAACCAGAAACGTTTGTGGTGGTGATGCTTGTATTGCTGGAACTCGTATTCCTGTTTGGGTATTGGTAAATGCCCGTAATCTAGGCATTAGCGAGTCTCAACTACTCTATGACTATCCTACATTAACAGCAATTGATTTAGCGAATGCTTGGATCTATGCCCAAGTTAATCCTGAGGAAGTTGCCACTGCAATCCAAGAAAATGAGGCAGATTAATGATGGTTCGTTTATATGCTGATGAGCAGTTTCCTAGACAAGTAGTAGAATTACTTCGTTCTTTAGAACATGATGTTTTAACAGTCCAAGAAGCTGGTAATCAGGGTTTATCCGATGAAGCAGTATTAGCTTTTGCTGTGAACCAAAATCGCGCAGTATTAACTTTAAATCGCCGTGATTTCTTTCGTTTACATCGTTTAAATCAGGAACATTGCGGAATTATTGCTTGCGTAGATGATGGCGATCGCCAGAGAATGGTAATGAATATTGATCAGGCGATAAATGGATTAGAAACTCTCGCAGGTAAACTTATTCGAGTTTATCGAGTACAACCTCCTAATTTATCACAATAATTGTGGCAAAGCGTTGATCAAACACCTGAAAAATTTATCGAAAGCCACCAAAAGTGAAACCCAACACCAATTCTCCCTGTTGGGTTTCGCGAAAGCTTTACCCAACCTACAAGATTATGCGATCGCACTGGTAAGTAGGGTTTGTTGAAACATTGCCTTGTTGTTTCTTCATTTTGGGAATGTATTGTAGTATTGTAGGTTGGGTTGAGGCAACGAAACCCAACAAATTCAGGTAAAATAAGAGATGATGTTGGGTTCCGCTCTGCTATCAAATCGATAGGTTTTCTCAAAAATATTTATTCGCTCAACCCAACCTAGGGGCGATCGCACTGAATTTGCAATTGCTTAGCGTTGCACTTTGTTTGCTGAGGGATAGGTAGGTGCGCTCTTACCATTAAGAATTAAATTCGCCACGGGTCGCACCTGAAGTTGTGGAAATGGTTAAGGGATTGCAGGAGTCGCTTAAGGTTAACTCTTTGTCTAAAGGTAAATTTTCAGTATGATTACTCATAACAATTTACAATTCATAAAGTCAGATCAGGTTTTGGTTTCAAGGAAAGCATCTGTTGCTAGGTAAGTCTTCAGCTATCAGCGTGTCGCGTATCAGCTATCAGCGTGTCGCGTATCAGCTATCAGCGTGTCGCGTATCAGCTATCAGCTTTTGAATACAATAAGCTGACGGCTGACGGCTGACGGCTGATGGCTGAATGCTTACGTTGCTTGATTTGGAATAAGTGATATAATATATGTACGTAAATCTGTACATAAACTGATGTTTGATTACGAGATTACATCTCAAAATGATGCTAAAAATAACTTATTTAAGTTGTTGGATATAGTTGCACAAAATAATCAGGTATATATCATCAATCGTCGTGATGGGGAGAATGTTGCTTTGATTACAGAATCGGATTTGAGGAGTTTAGTAGAGACGGTTTATCTGTTAAGAACCCCTAGCAATGCAATTCGCCTGCTGGATGCAATTGAGGAGTCTAAGACTGGAAAAATAAAACCTCAAACCATTGAAGAACTTTACTCTGAGTTGGGAATTGAGCAAGAAGAAGAAGAAAAAGGCTGAATTGGATCAAGTAAAGCCAGTTGTGGTTAATCGCAGTCCTGGTTTTAGTTCTAGGTTTAAGGAAGATTTGGCTTGGTGGTTCAAGCATGATTTTAAAGTGGCGTCGAAAATTTTGGATTTGGTTACTGCTGTAATGGACAATCAATCCATTTGAGGGCATTGGTAAACCAGAACCATTAAAGTATATGGATGCAGATATTTGGTCACGCCGCATTGATTTGGAACATCGGCTGGTTTATCGGGTGGGAAGTAGTCAGATTGATTTTCTGGCTTGTCGGTATCATTATGAGTGATGTTTTGTTATATTTTATTGTCAATTAATCCACTACTAAGCCACTCCGTAGCCTGTGTAAGGACGTTTATAACTGGGATGTAAACCGAGAAGAATGTCCTCTTTTGGTATACCCATGTCCACCAAATATTGCGCCAAATCAGCTTCTGTCATATTTCGCTGAATCCAAACTTTACCATCTTTGATATCTAAATGGATGAAACAGTTGTAAACTCGTTTGAGTCCATCCCAGCCGATATCTAGAAGTTGATAATGGTCATGTTCTGTGTCAAAAATAAGTTGACACTCAATCTCTGAATTTGGATTATTCGCTTCTAAGGTGGCATGATTAGTTAATAGCTGGCGGATGAATAATCGGTACTTTTCTAGTTTTTCCATTGGATGATTACCTCTTCAACAGGATTATATATACCAATCCTAAATGAATTGTGAGAATTTTTGTTCCCTTTTCCCTACTCCCTACTCCCTGTTCCCTGTTCCCTGTTCCCTGTTCCCTGTTCCCTTTGGTATAGCACTACCCATTAAATTTAGGACATTGATACATGCTCAAAAGCTGTTGTAGTCAACTTTTGCCTCTTGCCTCTTGCCTGGCGCGTAGCGCTATATATGAGTAATTTTCATTTATCCTTCAATAGTGAGCGGGATGCTTACGCTAGCAAAGGGAAACCATAGTGATGAGTAGGGTGCTTCAGGCACTTGTTTGGTCAATATAAGGAACATTTTGCTATTTTGCGGGCGTTAGTACCGTTATCGATTCGATTGCTTTGGTGCGTTACGCTGTCGAAGGGCGCACCAAAGCAAGATCAGCGATTAGCCCAAAGGGCTACGCTTCGCGATCGCACTAAGCTGAACGCCTACCACCATACTATGAGGTATGTCTAGAGTGTGTCATGGGATTGTTTGCTTGAGGTAAGAGACATTTGGCTCTTTTGCGCCGTAACGCACCAATAATCTTGTGATTTTCTCTTTTATCTCAGTGTCTGCATTCTTCGGCAGCCTTTCTATTGGTTTTCGGTAATCGTTATCAATTACTTCGGGATCGGCATCTCGATCGAGAAGCGTTTTAATTATCGGAATATTCAGCTTACTTACCGCGATCCCTAATGCATTCATTCCACTAAATCCGCCAGCTTCATTGATTGTGTCTTTTGCTCCGTGATTAAGGAGCAGTTGAACCATTTCTATATTTTCTTCCTCTACACTCCATCTCAGAGGAGAATTGCCTTCATTATCCTTGACATTAGGATTAGCTCCCGCTTTCAATAGTAAGCTTACTATATCTTTGTGGCCGCCCCACATAGCCATGAGTAATGGATGAGAATCCCGGTCTAGATTCCAAGCATTGACATCAGCTCCGGCTTTTATCAAAAGTTTTACAATTTCTATTTTTCCTCCATAATCCACTTCATCTATCGCTTCTTGTAAGGGAGTCCAGAAAGGGGGATTAGGCATGTAAAAATTAACGTCGAGGCCTTGTTCAATCATTTTCGCAAGATTACTATCATCATGGTCTCGAATTATATCAAAAATATCTTGATTGTTCATTTTAATTAACCAAAATAACATTATGATAAACTACTGTAAACTCAATACTTGAGATTAATAGTAACGTTCAAGGCTTGAGCTAAAAATATTCTCTATATATAATCTCCATAATTGTCTAATAGCTCTTGGCAGTTTTCCAGTGCATTCTTCATTTGATTGATAGCATCTTCATGTCTTTGATCCGGTTTTCCACCAAAGCATTCATCTTGTATTTGTTGTCTTTTATCAATACATTCTTGTATAATTATAATTCTGTTAATAACATGGTTTTTCGTCATTCCTTTGACTGATCTTCCTTTGAGTTTTTTCCCTGCTTTTAGCTTATCCAAAGCTGGCTTACACTTAGGCAGTGGTATAGAACCACAAATTGCATCTTTTTCCTCTTGGAGTCTCTCAAGGACTTCATCTTCACAAGTCTGATTTGAATGTTTTCTATCTCTTTCCGCTTTTTTTTTGCCATCTTCTCTTTTACTTCTTCGAATTGTATAATCATAATCCCAATCTTTTCCCCCATCAATAACTGTGATAGAGCTGAATATAGGATGTTTATTCTTTGTAATCTTGGCAGCTTTCATTGCATTAGCTTTAGTTATTTTATTGTTCTTTAAATATTTATTCTCTTCAACATGTAAGTCTCTAAGTCCGGCTTCAACTACTTTTTCTTTACTTTGCTCATTCTTACTCCCCTTACCCTTCTTCCCATTAAACAACCCCCTCGCCTTCAACAACACCTTATCAATCGCCTGATCAATCCGCTCGCGAATCTTACCAATAATATTCTCAACCTTCTTCGCCAAACCACCAATACCCAACAAGGAAGCCAAGAACCCTATTACCACAGGTACAGCTTTCGCTAAAGCATTCTCTACCAACTTCGCTGCACCACCAACTGCACCAGATGCGATCGCACTCACGGCATCCACAACTGCATTTACCAATTCCAGCACCTGACTACCGCGATTGATAAAGAACATGATGATGTCATAGATTGCCATGGCGGCTTTGACAAAAGCTGATGCTGGATTTAACAAGCTCAGAACCCACTTCACCCCGGCGGTGATCACCTGGGTAACTACCATGCTCTTGATTTCTTCGATGACTGTTTGTTTCAGGTCGTTGAACTGTTCCTTAACCTGTTCCCACAGTCCCATCGGTCCGCGATCGCGTAATACCTGGAATATTTCCACGCTTTTCTCCATCCCAGCATCTCAAGTAGCCCATTAGCACCTCAAGTAGCATCTCAAGTAGCCCATTAGCACCTCAAGTAGCATCTCAAGTAGCGCATATGCTTACCCTCTTTGTAGCGACACCATTTTACTCTAATTAACGGCAAACTCAGTATATTGACGTACAGCAGGTTCTTGAAATGCTAGTACAATATCAGTCTTTGGTACTCCCAATTTGACGAGTTCGTTGGCAAAACCAATTTCAGTTCCATCATGATGTATCCAAATTTTGGCATTTTTGATGCTGAAATGTAGAACACAACCATACATGGGTTGACGATTCTTCCAGCCAGTATAGACAACTTGGTAATGGTCGTGGTCTGAGTCAAAAATTAAGGCAGCTTCAACATCTTGATCAGATGGACTTTTACTGGCATAATCACTCAGAAGTTGTTTAATGTATTGGCGATACTGAATTATTTTTTCCATTCTAACATCACCTCTTAAGATAAGCAATCTCTGCAAATCTTGATACAAAACTATTATACAATAATGGACTTACTTTAGAGTTTTGAGTTATTCTGGGTTAGGTTAGCGATTGACCGTAGGTCACGCTACGCGATGCGACCTAGGAGCCGCTAAAAGCGATTGACCGTAGGTCACGCTACGCGATCGCGTATAGTCCAAGGGGATCGAAAGTGCGATTGACCGTAGGTCACGCTGCGCGAACGCCGATCGCTCTTTAAGTGGCGTTGCTGAATTAGGAAATGAATAGGAGTGGGATGGGCATCCTGCCTGCCCGGAAATGAAACGGCCAAGATGCCCGTTCCACGGCAAGAGGGTGCACTGAATTTTGGAATTAGGCACAAATTCGGGCAAAAATTCCCACACTTCCTACACTTCCCGCGCCCGGGTACCACAGTCCTTACAAGGGTAGGTTTTTTACAAAGGTAAGCTTTGAGGTATTGATAGTACACGTGTATGGGTAACTTCAGTTATAATGGTAATGCCTGGAAAATAATTTCATTATTTATAAAAAAATGACTATAACGCTTCAATTTAAACCAGAAGTAGAGGCTCGTTTAATTGCTCAAGCTGCTGCCAAAGGTTTATCATTAGACACCTATCTTGAATCTGTAATTGAAGATAGTTTGATTAACCAAAAACCAATATCTTTATATCAAACAGCAACCGATCAAGAATGGAACTCGGAATTGATGGATTTAATCAATAGTCCAGCTTTTACTGTAGCACCGCCACTTGCGGATACAGCAGTTGACCGAGAAAGTATCTACACAAGAGAAGAAGAAATGTTATGAGCTATTTGGTGGATACAAATGTTTTGCTGCGTTTGGTGCAGAAGACTAGCCCGATGCATCCCGATGCTCGAAAAGCGATTTTTATACTTAGAAGACAAGGTGTTTCCTTATGTATGTATTATTCCACAGAATCTTATCGAGTTTTGGGCTGTTGCTACACGACCAATTAGCAATAATGGTTTAGGTTTATCTATTGATGAAGCTTCACAAGCAACAGATAAAATCAAGATACTATTTGTACTATATCCTGATCCTCCTGGGATTTTGGCTGAGTGGGAAAGTATTGTTATTAAACATCAGGTTAAGGGAAAACAAGTACATGATGCTCGTTTAGTCGCTGCGATGGTAACTCATAAAATTACACATTTACTTACATTTAACATTGATGACTTCAAACGTTTTTATGAGATTATAAGTGTTAATCCCCAAAGTGTTGCTTCACAAGCTTAGATATATTCGGTGATGTAACAACCTATGTGAGTATCAGTGGCGATTGACCGTAGGTCACGTGGGGCGCGATGAAGCGAAGCTTCCGCGCTTGTGCGAACGCAATTATTTTATGCTGCTCCATGAAGGCTGGGAAAATCATCGCCGTGTATATGGTACGATTGTTCATGCTCAAATCCGCGATGGTAAAATTTGGATTCACTACGACGGTATTGAAGTACGACGGTATTGAAGATAGTATCACGGAGGAATTGGTTGCTTCAGGAGTACCGAAGGATAGGATTGTTCTGGCTTTCCATCCCCGTGAGATTCGTGAACATACTGGGTATGCAGTGGCATAGAATTGGTTTTGGTGGGTTTGATCGAGCAATGGGCTGCTAGTTACAAGATCAGCGATCGCAATTTAATAGCTTCTTGAGAATTTAGTTGACGTTTTCCGTTTAATATGTCTAGTATTGTTTGTTCTTGCTGGAAAATTACTAAAAAATCCGATATCTTCAAATTGTAGTCTTCCATTAAGGTTTGTAATAGTTCTTGATCATTTAACTGAGGGAATTGCTCGTTTTTTTCTTCATAATCATAGACTAGCATTCCTAATACTCTTAGATAATCTCGATCATCTTGATTAAGATTGTTTTTGTCTAGTATTGAGTTAATTCTTTGTTGAGTTGCCGTTAATTCAAGATCATTGGTGATAGGACGAGGTGCAAATTCTGTGAGCAAATTGAGGTAATAATGGCTAGGACTTGTTAAACCAGTCGTCATTTTTCCAATTCTCCTTATCGTAATCTGCGTGGGTTAAAACAGCACGAATAAAAATAATTTGTGCTTGGTAGTCAATGTAAGTAATTAAGCGATAATTGTTACCACTGATATTAAAAACGGTAAAGTTGCCAACTAAATCAGCAGAAGGAAATAATTGACGCAATTGGGCAAAATTCTCAATGGAAGGTTGAGTGATTCTTTCATACCATAATAATAAGCTATTTCTCGCTGTTGAGTGCTTTTCCCAAAATTCTCGTAAACTCCTCCGACTAATCACCCGCATGGTTTTAACAATCAAACTTCATTATTTAACACAGAGTATCATCAGATCAATGAAAAGTCTGGTTCCACAACGGAAAGTGTTTTAGCTTTTGATAAAGTACACAATCATTACCTTTTGCTGCTGATGGGTTGGCACAAAGATGAACGGATTAAGAGTGTGATGATTCATATCCGTTTGAAGGATGACAAGATTTGGATTGAGGAAGATTGGACAGAGGATGGGGTGGCGACAGATTTGTTACAGAAAGGAATACTACGAGAGGAGATTGTTTTGGCATTTCATCCACCTCATGTTAGACAATATACCGAATTTGCAATTGCTTAGGGGCTTAGATGAGAGTATTTCTTGATAGTTTTTCCCCAGGAAATTAAACTATGCTGCCTTATTAATAGTTGGTTCCGGAAGAGTTTCACCTGTTTCTTGATAGGCTATTACCAAAGATTCTAAAGCTTCAGTTCCATTCTTAACTGCTTCTTCATAAGTTTCTCCATGAGTCCGCCATTGTTGTCCGGGTAAGTCCGGGAAACCAACTAAAAAACAACTGAAGGGGTGACATGGAAGTTGAAAAGCACAGTGGGACTGAAATCTGAGAAAATGGGGTCAGAAAAGATGAGAGAGATTCTCACCGCGACCCCATCAAACAAAAATGATAGCTAAATTGTACACCTCACACCTAGAAAAGCAACTATCGAGAGCCCACTACTTAGTCTTAATGCTGGTAATAGGGATACTGCAAAAAGTCAAAAATGTCAAATTAGAAGTGCTAGCACAAGCACTACCAATCCCGATTTTATTTGAGAGTAGAATAAAAAAACTACAAAGATTCTTAGACTTAGAACAACTAACTATCGAAAAGTGCTGGCTCCCCTGTGTAGAGCTATTATTAAAACAAGTTTTTTGTGAAGAAAAGACGTTATATTTAGCCATAGATAGAACGAGTTGGGGATTGGTAAACATCTTGATGGTGAGTCTAATTTTGCAAAAACGTGCCTTGCCAATAGCTTGGATACTATTAGACAAAAAAGGGAATAGTAATCTTGAGAACAAAAAGTCCTCAACCAAGTATTCCCCTTATTTACTGAGCATCAAGTGGTCGTATTAGGAGACAGAGAATTTTGCTCACCCAAACTAGGAAAGTATCTCACCGCCAAGGGTGTAGACTTTTGTTTGAGACAGAAACAATCCACAAATGTTAGCAGTCAACACCAACTCTCAACTGCCTTGAAAAACTTAGGATTATCTCCGGGAATGAAACTTTTTTTTCAGGGCGTAAATCTTACTAATCAAAAGGGCTTTGGTCCGTTTAATCTGGCGGGTAAGTGGCGCAAAAATTACCGAGAATTTAGTGCTAAAGAACCTTGGTATCTGTTAACTAATCTGCCTAACTTAGAACTAGCTATTAGAGCTTATAAGAAACGTTTTGGCATTGAGGAAATGTTTCGAGATTTCAAGACTGGTGGCTACAATCTTGAAGAGACTAAACTGACAAGCAAGCGCTTATCTACTTTAATTGTACTAATTTCTATTGCCTATACTAGCGCATGCTTAGAAGGACGTATGCTTTCCAATATGGGCTTACAAAAATACTTAGTTCGTCAGCGAGAACCTCAACGTTATATCCGTAGACATAGTAGTTTTTATGTTGGTATTCATGCTCATTTGTGGGTTGATTTATTTCAACTTTACTCTGAATGTGTGCAGGAGTTAATGCAAATTAACCGCCATAAGTTGCCTAATTATCTAAAGGGTCTCAGGGCTAGATTGCAAGTTCTGTCTGCCTTGTAGCTTTCATGTCGCCCCGTCAGAAAAAACAATTATCTTATTCTGACCATTTAATTATCATTTGATATTTAAGTTTGCTCATCATTAAGATTATCTTTAGCTTTTTCTACATCATATTTTATTTTAATCTTATTTTCCTCATGAGCTGTCTTGACTTCTTTGATTACAGGCTGAGAAATCCTTTCTAGTAATTCCATATATTTGATTAGCAGTGTTAGAGTATTAATCTGCACAGAGTTTGCCGAAGCCTTTTGAATCGCTCCTGTGATAGCATTTATTGCTTCTTCATCTATCTTATTTTCTGCCATTAAAGTATGATCATCAAGATCTGCTGCTTTGAATTGCTCACCTTCTTCACCTATCTTTAGATCTGTTGTGTATTCAATATTGACATCATCAGTCTTAATTTCTTTACCTTGAGTCCAATTTTCTGGTTTATTCATATCCTCCTCCGCCGTGGAAGTAGGTACCATTTCATGGAGCTTTGCTTCAATTTTTGTTGGAATTAGCTTGTCTTCAGGAATTCCACCTGGTTCATTTTCTTGTTTGCCAGCATCTGTATCAGTTGCTGATACGCTGGTTTTATTTCCATAGGTGACTTTCACAACATACTTGATAACCTTATTTTCTTTGAAAACCGCATCTTTTGCATGTCGCTCCATATTCTTTTCCATTTCTGGATTATTTTTAATGCTTGGAATAGGCGTTAAGTTCTCCGAGTCATTGCCCTTCCCAAATAACTGATGATTTAGCAAGTGAGCTGATACAATGGTTCGACCTTTTTGCCTGAGTTTCTTCCATAAAACTGAACGCCCAGCCGAGGTAGGCTGGCTTCCAGAAGTATTACTTGGTCCTTTAATAGACAGCAAAGGTGCTGTCATAACTTTTCCATCTTTACTTATTGTCCCATCAGATAAAGTTAAAGGAGTCGTTTCAAAGTCAACATCCTTTGATTTTGGCCGTGCCTGAGAAGTATTGTCTACGAATGATAGATTCCCTTTGTCATCCTTATAAATTTCAGGAATATTTTCTAGGGAATTAGCAATAAAATCCAGCGTTTCTTTAATTATTTTACCATGATCAATACCAAAATTACTAGTAGTTCTTCCTTGAGAATTTGTGAGGAATTTCTCAATGGCATCAATCTTAGGATCAATATCATTTGTCAAGGCCTTTTCAATTTTATTCAAGCTTCCTGACACATTATATTTCTTGATTATTTGTTGATTTTGCGGATCGGGATTGCTTATTGCAGCTCGAATATTCTTAACATGTTCCCTCAAGTCAGTGGGAATGCTCTTTCGATAAAGAATAATGTCTTTACCTTTCTGTTCAAAGTCAAGTGTGTGCTTTTTATTCGATTTATTTTCATAAGGCTCCACCATGCCTAGCACGTCTTTTAAAAGCTTTTGCGAATCTGGCTTTTCCTTTCGTTTCTCTTTGCTATTGTCCTTACCCTTCTTCCCTTTAAACAACCCCTTCGCCTTCAACAACACCTTATCAATCGCCTTGTCAATCCGCTCGCGAATCTTACCAATAATATTCTCAACCTTCTTCGCCAAACCACCAATACCCAACAAGGAAGCCAAGAACCCTATTACCACAGGTACAGCTTTCGCTAAAGCATTCTCTACCAACTTCGCTGCACCACCAACTGCACCAGATGCGATCGCACTCACGGCATCCACCACCGCATTTACCA
This sequence comes from Moorena sp. SIO4A5, assembly GCF_010672005.1. Taxonomy (NCBI): domain Bacteria; kingdom Bacillati; phylum Cyanobacteriota; class Cyanophyceae; order Coleofasciculales; family Coleofasciculaceae; genus Moorena; species Moorena sp. SIO4A5. The sequence goes on from NZ_JAAHHZ010000001.1 coordinate 109,731, forward strand.
ATTCCAGCACCTGACTACCGCGATTGACAAAGAACATTATTATATCATAAATTGCCATGGCGGCTTTGACAAATGCTGATGCGGGATTTAACAAGCTCAGAACCCACTTCACCCCGGCGGTGATCACCTGGGTAACTACCATGTTCTTGATTTCTTCGATGACTGTTTGTTTCAGGTCGTTGAACTGTTCCTTAACATGTTCCCACAGTCCCATGGGTTCGCGATCGCGTAATACCTGGAATATTTCGACGCTTTTCTCCATGCCAGCTACTACTGGTTCCCCAAAGAGTTTGACTGCTTTACCACGAATGTAATTAAATGTCAAGCCCAAGACTTGGGTTACTAAGCTGAATATTCCCGGTAAGCTAAAGATGTCATCGGGTAGTTGAATACCCATCGGTCCCAGGGTTCCAGTTAACCAGCCAATTAAACCGGCTTGTAGATGTTGCCCAATGTTACCGACAAAATTCTCAAAGCCTTGTTTGATACCACTAATTAAGTTACCTAGGAAGCCGATGGGGTCTTTAATAATGTTACCAATCACACTAGCCGCTTTACTCAAGACACTCAGCAACATGTCTTTGAGTTTCTTAATAGTATCGATGACTCCAGTTATGGCATCAAATGCCTTGGCGAACCAGGGTTGATTGGATGCCTTCATCTCCTCAATACGGGCATCCAATTCTTCGAGGTTTTTAGTGTAGGCTTGTGACAGGGTATCTATGAGCTGACCGTGTTTATCATCAACACTTTGCTCTAGCCCATCAAACTGACTCTGAATATTATTAGCAGCTTCTTGTCCAACCTGCTGCAAAGAAGCAGGTAATCCGTCTACATATTCCTGAGTTTCTCGCCTACCTTCTGCAATCTTCTCCTTGGCTAGGTTAAGCTGCTCAGTCACATAGTTAGCAATATCAGTAAGGGTTACATCCATCTCACTGAGATATTCATTCCGCCCTTCTTTAAAAAAGGCAGTAACTTCTGGGGGAACTCCCAAAAGCTTGTCCTTAAACCACCTGCCTGCGCCCCAAATACCATCGTAACGGCTTTTATAGTCCTCCATGTATGGAGCAACGTAATTTTCATAAGCCTTTTTAGCCCGCTCGGTTCCAGCATTAAAGCGACTCATGACCTCGCCTTGAATGCCATTCAGGATGTTCTCAACTGACGTTTTTGTGTTTTGGTAGATACCATTGATGTGGCTAGCAACATCAATTCGCTTTTGCTCATCCTTACCCTTAGCTTCAACTTGCTGATTGGTAACCTGAGCTAATAATTCAGCGCGGGAGCCATGCATTCCTTGCAGTTGTTGCCCAGCTGTGGTTGCAGCTTCCCCTTGGGCTTGGGTTAACTGGTTTTGCTCGAACTGACGATAGGCTTGGGGTGCTTGGCTGGCATTAGTTTGAGCCTCTTGTTTTGCTGCTAAAGCCGTTTGGAATTGGGGTTCATTGGAATTGGCTAACTGTTCCGAGGTAATATCAGCGTCAGCCATCTGTTGGTCAAGTTTTTGGCTACTTTCTTGTAGCGGTGCCTCCACTTCACCTTGTCCCTTGGCTTTAGGAATAGCTTTTTGAGCACCAATATTTTTGGTTACTGCTCCGGCTTCATTGGCAGGTAGGGGAGTTACTGATTTCGGTTCGATACTGCTGGTATCCGGTGCTTGTTTCGCCTTCTGTTCTAAGGGTGCTTGAGATGCAGTTTGCTCTTGCTTAACGGTATTTTGGATCTGGCTCTTGACAGAAGCCAGTTTGTTACTATCCTTAAACTCATCCGCTTCTTCAAGAGTTTTCGGAGCTGCTGACTTGATGCGCTCCATTAATTTAGCCTTGAAAGCAGCAGCATTAAAACCAGGAGTGGGAGCCTGTTCCATCTCACCCACTTGATTGGCCTGGGCTTTGCTTTCTATTTCCTTGGCAGGACTTTCCGCTGCATCTTGGGCTTCTTTCGCTTTTGTACTAGCTGGGGCGTGTTGTTTTTCCTTATTGGCAACTCCCTTAGCCTTAGCAACCACTGCTTTAAAATCTGGATCTGACTCTGGGGAAGCAGGAGTAGTTTCTTGGGGTGTTGCTTCAGCAGGTGTTGCCGTGGTTTCTTGATTTACCTCAGCTTTAATCCCTTGATTAGCTGCTTCTGGAGCCATTGCCTCCTGGTTTTTCCCTGGAGTTTCTCCAGAACTAACCGATGTTGCATTTGTTTCCGGCTTTGGGGCTGTTTCAGCCTTAGGAGCAGCAGTTTCTTGAGGTGCAACTACCTCTGTGTTAACTGTATTTTCCCCCTCGACTTCTGGTTTTATATCAGTATCCTTGACAAGAGTCTGAGATTCTTGATTGACCCCATTCCCCGGACTATCCTTGATCGGAACAGCAAACCCAGTCTTATTTTCGAATTTATTTGTCTTCTTGGCCTGTTGATCAATTACCTTCGCTTGAATTCCCCCGGTCTGCTGTATGGTATGGGTCAACTCATGGGCCGTCAAACTATTCTTACCAGGAGACTTCCCCGCACCATAGAAAATATCCCTACCATGGGTAAAGGCTTGGGCTCCCAACTCCTTATTCATCTGTGAAGCACTAGAGTCAGTATGCACCCGCACGTTACTAAAATCAGCCCCAAACCTTGGTTCCATAAAACTACGGATGGATTCTGACAAAAGTTGACCCGTACCCCGTCGGGATTGGATTTTGGTTTCTAAATTAGGGGATACTTGTGGGGTTTGACCAGGATTTGCTTTGGTTTGTATTTCCTCTTCCTCGGATTGTAACTGTAGGGCGATCGGCTTAGTTTGTATTTCTTCTTCCTCGGATTGTAACTGTAGGGCGATCGGCTTAGTTTGTATTTCCTCTTCCTCGGATTGTAACTGTAGCGCTATGGGCTTAGTTTGAATGTCCTCTTCCTCTGTTTGATTTTGCACTGGTGGTGCTGGCATGCGCATTACTTGGGCTGCAACTGTGTCCGCTTCCTTTTCGTACACATCATCTGGTTCCCCCACTTGCATTTTTGTCTGGATGAGACGATTGACGGCTTGGTTACCGATGATGCTTTGCAGTTTCAGGAGGGGGTGAACCGGACTATGGGTAGCCAAGGGGGTTGGCTTGGCTTGAACGGTTTTCCCCGTTGGGGTGGTTTGGTTGTTTTTGGTTTGGCTTGCCCGTTGATTACCCATATGGTTCACCTTTCAGTTAGTTGTTCAGAAGTAATTTTTGAACTAATCTTTTAGCTCCCCCCTAGCCCCCTTATCAAGGAGGGAAAGCAAAAATCAGTGTTTTCTTACCTCCCCCTTATTAAGGGGGATTGAGGGGGATCTAGTCTTAACTATTGACTTTTGTGTTCCAAAGTTTGTACCTTCTCCATTAGCAAGGAAATCGTGTTATTTTGCTCCTTCACCACTTTAGTTAAAACCGCCACAATATCCATCGGACTGAGGGTTTTGCGATCGCGACTTGCTACTAAATCTGGCACATCTTCGGCAATAAATCCAATGTGGGTTTCTTTTTGGTGATCTTCTTTATAGCGGAATTGGACGGGATTGAGTCCTTCCAGGGTTTCTATGGCATCTTCTATTGCCAGGGTATTAATATTTTCTTTGAGCTGTCGTGAGGATCTTTGTTGGAGATTGTTAGCTCTTATAAACTCCTTAGCAGTTATATTACCTGTTACATGCACTCTACCATTGAAGTAGCCAGCATAATTGTTGCCAGCACCTTTGGCACTACCGTAAACACCAAAGGAGGTACTTCCTTCACTACCTGTTACTTCACCGTAAACTCCGTAGACAGTAGATGCCCCACCATTGATAGCAGTGAAATAGCCACCATATCCAGATTTTAAAAAACCTAGCTTTGAAGGTATGTCTCCTTCAATGGTATCAATGGTATCAATAGGTTGAACAGTACCCCCTTTAATGGTATCAACTGCCTCTACAGATATCTCAGTTCGCTGTTCAATAAAATCCCCAGGTTTCACAGACTCAGGACTGTTTTCCGGAGTAATGCCTCCTAAAATTGAAATATTCTCTTTAAGAATATCATCTGTGGTATCATTAGGCTCATCTTTAACTATAATTTCGTCGTCTGGATGTTTTTCATCTTTTACAACGATAGACGTTAGAAAACCCTGGAAATGACCCCTAACACCGTAGCAGCGCGGAATATTATTTACTTTTTCTGTTATGGCGAAGCTGGCACCGGATACTCCTCTTTCTTGGGAGTCATTAGTTCTAGGGAGAAGGTAATTACCAACCAAAACACCGCCATTGTAGCGAATATGGTTACCGGATAAGGTCTGCCACTTTCCGTCGCCACTAATACCAGTTAAACCAGAACCATCCCCTTCAAACTTAGTAGCTTTAACCGTTCCAGATACCTCTAATTTGCTATTCCTAATGGTGATATTACCATTGCGATAGAAAATTATGCCTTTGTTCCAATCCCACTCCCCGTCAGGTTTATCACAAGTGAAGTGGAGTAAATCTCCATTTTTAAAAGTTCTTGAATGAAAAATAAACTTCTGGTTATTGGCATCTTTGCCAAGAACTAAGTCACCGACAATATGCTGTGTGCTTTTAGGGGTTTTGGTACCAATGCCGACATTGCCAGCATTATAGTAAATACTGTTACTATCACCATCAGACCACTTGGTTTCACCACCAGCGCTAATCCCAGTTAAACCAGAACCATCCCCTTCAAACCTAGTGGCTTGGACAGTTCCATCTACCTCTAATTTTGTACTAGGATCTGTTGTCCCAATCCCAACATTACCAGAAGTAGGATGAACTGTTAACCCATCCCGCGAAAGCATATCAGAAACACTAGGAAGCCAGCTATCATTATCTAAATTGGCTAGGTATGGTAAGGCTAGATATACTTCAAAAGATCCGTCAGCGTCGTCACCCGCTATACCCATAGAAAAACTCTGACCACCCAACTTCGTTACCTCAGATGTGGGAATTACGCCATCTACTCGATACCAACCATCTGGAGCATTATCACTTTGTTCCTTGGTAATTATCAATCCACTATTAGGCTTTCCGTTACCCCACCCAGCAAGTTCGCCAAATCCCACTTGTTTACCGGAAGAAATCTTGAGCCAAGCTTTGAGATGTACGTACTTTTTGGTTAAAAAATTACCTCGGGACTCAAAGGGAAAAAGTATCATGGTATGTTGTCCTGAATTATCCCCAGTAATTTTCAAAATCTTACCGTCAGGAAAACTAGCCCAACCATCAGCTAAACCACCTCTTTTTATTCGCGCACCTTTGTTAGATATGCCAAACCAATAAGGATTTTCTTCGGTTGCATCATCTACACTATCGGCAGCATTGGCTGGTTTTGTTCCTACATAGGGTCCTTCAAACCCTTTCGTGAAAGGGTGGGCTGCTTCTAAAGTAACATTCCCAAGGGTGGTGTACCCAGCAGGCTTGTTGCCATCGAGTATATTCATGTAGGAATTTCTGATTAGATTAGGCGGCATTGATGACCCCCTAATCATGCCAGAGGTTGTAATCTTGCCATTGACAGTGAGGTTGTCTTCGATAGTCAGCGACTTTGCCTTAACAGCTCCATCCACCTCTAATTTTTCAATAGGATTATTTGTCCCAATGCCGACATTGCCAGCATTATAGTAAATCTTGTTACTACCACCATCAGACCACTTTCCAGCACTAATACCAGTTAAAGCCGAACCATCCCCTTCAAAGTTAGTGGCCTTGACAGTTCCAGCCACCTCTAATTTTTCACTAGGATTGGTTGTCCCAATACCGACATTACCATCCACTGTCAGAGCACCAGTGGTATGTAAAGCATCATCCACCCTCAGTGCCCCAGATGAATGCCCTGAGCGAATTACCCCTGTAACTTTCACTTCATCATTATCCGCATCCCCCAAGGACACATTCCCTTTTACTTCCAGCAAACCATTCACTGTCAGGGAACCATCGATGGTTGAGTCTCCTGCCCCCTCAAATTTAGTGGCTTTGACAGTTCCAGCCACCTCTAATTTTTCACTAGGATTATTTGTGCCAATACCGACATTGCCGTTTGGCTGTAACCTCATTATTTCTTGACCATCTGCAGCACCACCGGTCGCCGCAAAAATGAATCTGAATGCATCATTGGTATTATCTCCCCATGCCAGTACAGAATCTTTGCGATCTGCCCCTTGATCTTTCAATCCTAGAAATAGATGGTCAGTATCCCAAGCAACTTGTAGTCCTCTTGTCATCCAGGGGCGGGGGGCACTAATACCTCCTACTCCAACTTGCAAAAGGGATTGTGGATTAGTTGTCCCAATACCCACATTGCCATTGGGGTCAATCGTCATACGGTGTTGATAGTTAGTAGCAAAGGTTAATGGGTGGTTCGATTCCGTTCCAATTACGCCTCTGGCTCCATTCCAATCATCATGACTAAAAACACTGGTTACTACCCCACCACCAGACCTGACATTTAACCGAGCATGCTGTGAACCTAAGATGTCTAAAACTTTGTTCCAATCCTGAGGATTATGAATAGAGGTTGTGCCAATGCCTACATTGCCATCCACTGTCAGGGAACCAAAAGCAGAACTAGTGGCCTTAACAGTTCCAGCCACCTCTAATTTTTCACTAGGATTCGTTGTCCCAATGCCTACATTCCCATTTCCTTTAATAACAAGGGCAGTTTCTTCAACTCCATCGTTACCCGTATTAACAAAAGCAATTCCTCCATCAGGATTAGGGTCATTCCCATCGGTTTTTTCAATCACTAAAGCATCTTGACTAGTCCCAAAGAAATTGTTGTCGTACCTGAGTCGAAAACCATCTCCAGTAGGTGTACCGGATTCATTAGTACTATGAAAAATCTGAGTTCCTGTAGTCGCTAATTTTAAAGCCCCAGATACTTCTAAAGTGCTAGCCAGCACACCACCCACAGTTAAGTTATTTTCTATGGTAAGGGAACCTGTTACCCGATCGGTCACACTTAATTGAGCAGTAGCGATCGCATCCCTAACACTGAGATTCCCATCCACTGTCAGAGGACCAGTGGTATGCAAAGCATCATCCACCCTCAGCGCCCCAGATGAATGCCCTGAGCGAATTACCCCTGCAATTGTCACTTCATCATTATCCGCATCCCCCAAGGACACATTCCCTTTTACTTCCAGCAAACCATTCACTGTCAGGGAACCATCGATGGTTGAATTTCCTGCCCCCTGAAATTTAGTGGCTTTGACAGTTCCAGCCACCTCTAATTTTTCACTAGGATTATTTGTGCCAATGCCGACATTGCCGTTTGGCTGTAACCTCATTATTTCTTGATCATCTGCAGCACCACCGGTCGCCGCAAAAATGAATCTGAATACATCATTGGTATTATCTCCCCATGCCAGTACAGAATCTTTGCGATCTGCCCCTTCATCTTTCAATCCTAGAAATACATTGTCACTATCCCAAGCAACTTGTAGTCCTGTTGTCATCCAGGGGCGATTACCACCTCCTAATCCATCTCCAACTTGCAAAAGGGATTGTGGATTAGTTGTCCCAATACCCACATTGCCATTGGGGTCAATCGTCATACGGTGTTGATAGTTAGTAGCAAAGGTCAATGGGTGGTTCGATTCCGTTCCAATTACGCCTCTGGCTCCATTCCAACTATCATGACTAAAAACACTGGTTACTACCCCACCACCAGACCTGACATTTAACCGAGCATGCTGTGAACCTAAGATGTCTAAAACTTTGTTCCAATCCTGAGGATTATGAATAGAGGTTGTGCCAATACCGACATTGCCATCCACTGTCAGAGCACCAGTGGTATGTAACGCATCATCCACCCTCAGCGCCCCAGATGAATGCTCTGAGCGAATTACCCCTGCAATTATCACTTGATCATTATCACCATTCCCCAAGGACACATTCCCAGGCATATGCTCGGTATCACGGGCAATCACATCCCCCTGTACTTCCAGGTTTCCAGCAACGGTTAGGGAACCATCGATGGTTGAGTCTCCTGTCAGGTTTAAGTTGGTGGCCTTAACAGTTCCAGCCACCTCTATTTTTTCACTAGGATTATTTGTCCCAATACCTACATTGCTGTTTCCTTTAATAACAAGGGCAGTTTCTACAACTCCATCGTTACCCGTATTAACAAAAGCAATCCCTCCATCAGGATTAGGGTGATTAAGATCTCTTTGTTCAATCACTAAAGCATCTTGATTAGCCCCAAAGAAATTGTAGTCGTATCTGACTCGAAAAGCATCTGCAGTAGATAACTTAGCACCAGCAAGCTTGCGTACAGAATTATCCACTGCACTAACCTTACCGTTGTTGTCTAGGGTCACCCGTGCCAACAGAATCTCTTTATCATCCCTAGGGTCACTATCAGCATTTTTTAAATCTACATTACCGTCTTGGAGATTGTCTTGACTTGTGTTACTCCCGTAAATTAGAAACTTGGGACGTTCAGTGGTGCGAGTGTATTTGATCTCGCTACCTACTCGGTAACCCTTGTCCTTAATTTCCCGATACATGACGGTAATTTCAATAGTTGCCTTGAGTGGTAATCCATCTAAGTTAATCGTGTTAATCGTGTCCGGTACTGTACAATTGGGTAAAACAATAATTTCTTGACCATCTTTATCAATGGCCATACCCTTACTAACGGCAATTTTTTTATCCCCGGCTTTAGTTACTTCTAATCCTTCCACCACACCCCATTCATGGAGTAAACGATTGTGACGCAGGCGCATGTCACGATGGTAGGCTTGCTCATCCTTAAAATCTTCTTCTACTAGAAACTGGGAAGTAAAGTAATTGGGACGTTGAATATTTTTCATTATGGTTATTATAGTACTTTGAAATTGGGTCTGGGAAAAATTATTGGTTTTAGGGAGCAGGGAATAGGGAATAGGGAGCAGGGAATAGGGAATAGGGAACAGGGAATAGGGAATAGGGAGCAGGGAGCAGGGAGCAGGGGAAAGAGGCAGTATTCAGAAATTTTGGTTAGTTAAATAGCCTCATTTTCCTTATAAATTCAGCTTTCTGAGTGTTTTAACTGGAAATGAGCGGATAGCAGGTACTGAAGAAGGCTAAAAAGCGCTAGATTGAGTTTTCTGTTCCAAAGTTTGTACCTTCTCCATTAGCAAGGAAATCGTATTGTTTTGCTCCTTCACCACTTTAGTTAAAACCGCCACGATATCCATCGGACTGAGGGTTTTCCGATCATGACTGGCCACTAAATCCGGCACATCTTCCGCAATAAATCCAATGTGGGTTTCTTTTTGGTGATCTTTTTTGTAGCTGAATTGGACCGGATTGAGTCCTTCCAGGGTTTCTATAGCATCTTCTATTGCCAGGGTATTAATATTCTCTTTCAACTCTCGTGAGGATACTTGCCCAATAGTGCGATATGTTAAATGACCTGTTACATTTGCATTACCATCGAAGTAGCCAGCATAACTAGTTTTGCCACCTCTGGCACGACCGTAGACACCGTATACAATTGCACTGCTATTATTCTGAGCATCGGCTCTGCCGTAGACACCAAATCGGCTACCACTGGTACCACCTGTTGCTTGTGCATACAAACCAAATTTAGTGCCATTGCGATTGCCTCCTACAACGCTTTGAACTCCATAGGCCGTTCTATTGCCCGTATTAGTAGCAATGGCCTTGACGCTTCCAGCCACTTCTAATTTTTGAGTAGGATTATTTGTGCCAATGCCGACATTGCCAGCATTATAGTAAATCCTGTTACTACCACCATCAGACCACTTTGTGCCACCAGCCCTAATACCAGTTAAACCAGAACCATCCCCTTCAAACCTAGTGGCTTTAACAGTTCCAGCTACCTCTAATTTCTGCCTAGGATTATTGGTGCCAATACCAACTTTTTTAGAACCAAGACCAACTGATAAAACGGGTTCTCCGCTTCCTTGAAAAACTATTAGATCTCCGTGCTCTCGGTATTCAACTCCCCAGTTTCGATGAGATGGGGAATGAGCAATGATTGGTCGAGATGCATTGTTTCTAGCACTTTGATGGATGTACATCATGGGGGCTGTCCCGTTGGCAAATCCGATTGAGCCGTTAACCGTGAGTTCAGCATAGGTGCTATTTGTCCCAATACCTACATTGCCATGGTTATAGTAAATACTGTTATTACTACCATCAGACCACTTGGTTTCACTGCCAGCCCTAATGCCAGTTAAACCAGAACCATCCCCTACAAACCTAGTGGCTTTAACAGTTCCAGCTACCTCTAATTTTTCCGTAGGATTTGTAATGCCAATACCAACTTTTTTATAACCAAGACCAACTGATAAAACGGGTTCTCCGCTTCCTTGAAAAACCATTATATCTCCGTGCTCTCGGTATTCAACTCCCCAGTTTCGATAACGTGGGGAATGAGCAATGATTGGTCGAGATGCATTGTTTGTACCACTTTGATGGATGTACATCATGGGGGCTGTCCCGTTGGCAAATCCGATTGAGCCGTTAACCGTGAGTTCAGCATAGGTGCTATTTGTACCAATACCTACATTGCCATTGTTATAGTAAATACTGTTATTACTACCATCAGACCACTTGGTTTCAGCGCCAGCCCTAATACCAGTTAAACCAGAACCATCCCCTTCAAACCTAGTGGCTTTAACAGTTCCAGCTACCTCTAATTTCTGCCTAGGATTATTGGTGCCAATACCAACTTTTTTTGAACCAAGACCAACTGATAAAACGGGTTCTCCGCTTCCTTGAAAAACCATTATATCTCCGTGATCTCGGTATTCAACTCCCCAGTTTGGATGAGATGGGGAATGAGCAATGATTGGTCGAGGTGCATTGTTTGTACCACTTTGATGGATGTACATCATGGGGGCTGTCCCGTTGGCAAATCCGATTGAGCCGTTAACCGTGAGTTCAGCATAGGTGCGATTTGTACAAATACCTACATTGCCATGGTTATAGTAAATACTGTTATTACTACCATTAGACCACTTTGTGGCACCAGCGCTAATACCAGTTAAACCAGAACCATCCCCTACAAACTTAGTGGCTTTAACAGTTCCATTTACCTCTAATTTTTCCGTAGGATTTGTAATGCCAATACCAACTTTTTTATAACGAAGACCAACTGATAAAACTGGTTGTCCGCTTCCTTGAAAAACCATTAGATCTTCCTGATCTCGGTATTCAACTCCCCAGTTTCGATAACGTGGGGAATGAGCAATGATTGGTCGAGGTGCATTGCTTGTACCACTTTGATGGATGTACATCATGGGGGCTGTCCCGTTGGCAAATCCGATTGAGCCGTTAAGCGTGAGTTCAGCATAGGTGCTATTTGTACCAATACCTACATTGCCATTGTTATAGTAAATACCGTTACTACCACCATCAGACCACTTTCCAGCACCAATACCAGTTAAACCAGAACCATCCCCTTCAAACCTAGTGGCTTTAACAGTTCCAGCTACCTCTAATTTTTCCGTAGGATTATTTTTGCCAATACCAACATTACCATCCACTGTCAGAGCACCAGTGGTATGTAACCCATCATCCACCCTCAACGCTCCAGATGAATGCCCTGAGCGAATTACTCCTGTAACTTTCACTTCATGATTATCCGCATCCCCCAAGGACACATCCCCAGCAATATGCTCGGTATCACGGGCAATCACATCCCCTTTTACTTCCAGGTTTCCATTCACTGTCAGGTCACCATCAATGGTTGAATTTCCGGTCAGATTTAAGTTTTCGGCGGAAATGGTACCATCTAGCTCTAAGTTATCGAGGTTAGATAACTTAGCACCAGCAAGCTTGCGTACAGAATTATCCACTGCACTAACCTCACCGTTGTTGTCTAGGGTCACCCGTGCCAACAGAATCACATTATCATCGGTAGGGGCAAAACCAGTTTTTACATCTACATTACCGTCTTGGAGATTGTCTTTACTTGTTTTACTCCCGTAAATGACAAACTTGGGACGTTCAGAGGTGCGAGTGTATTTTTTATCATTACCTACCGCTACTTCGTCACCATCATCCTTAATTTCATCATAGATGACGGTAATTTCAATAGTTGTATTGGCTTCTAATACATCTACATCTAAGTTAATCGTGTTAATCGTGTCCGGTACTGTACAATCGGGTAAAAGAATAATTTCTCGACCATATTTATCAATGGCCATGCCCTCACTAACCGCAATTTTTTTCGGCTCGGCTCTGGTTACTTTTAATCCTTCCACCACACCCCATTCATGGAGTAAGCTATTGTGACGCAGGCGCATGTCACGATGGTAGGTTTGCTCATCGTTAAAGTCTTTTTCTAATAGAAACTGGGAAGTAAAGTAATTGGGACGTTGAATATATTTCATAATCATTACTCTCCTAAGATAGATTCGTCATTTTCGGTAATATTGCCCAAAATAGTATTAATTCCAATCTGGGAACCCTTAACTTCTTCAGAATCAGAATCAGAATCAAAAGTACCACCAATCTGCGTGGTGTAAATAATTTCTAGTCTGTACTTGCTATGGGCTGGTTTTTCCTGTTCGATGATGGCATTAGCGATTTCTATTTGTCGTTTGAGTTGCTCTGGGTTTAATCCTTGAGCTGGAGTAATTCTTACTATAAAAAAGTGGGGTATACCACCACCAAGGTAAGTGCCTCTACCAAGCAGCGATCGCGAGGGAAGTCCTTCCGGGTAAATTGGAATTTCTTCGAGGTCAATTGGGTTTTCGGGCTCCAGGAGTTGGGTGTCACCAATTTGAAATTCGGCATTGGAAGCGTCGATAATGGTGACTTTTTCCTCGTCCTCTAGAAATAATTCTAGCAGTTCTTGTAAATTGTCTTTAGTCCCTCGGAAACGATACAGTCTGACAGTATTGGCCAGAAATTTCCGTTGTTTTTGGACATCTAAATCTGCTCTGAGACTCAACGCCACCCAGCTAGATAACCAGGGTAGGAAGTCTGGGGGTGTTTTTTGGGGATGGAAGTAATTAGAAATACGGGCAATATTTTCTTCTAAACCCTGCTCACAAAAGTTGATCCCATGTGCACGACCCAAAAGAATATTTTCAAAGGGTAGTAAAAATTGACCAACGAAAGGATCGCTTTGATAAATCTCTGGCAGATAGTCTAAAAGTTTACTGGGGTAAGGGGCTGAGTTTTTCATTGGTTTTTAACCGTTGAAATCAAGGGTTTCTAAGGGGGATATGATGTCTATATCGCTGGCGGTAAGATCTAAATACACTAGTTCTTCTGGTTTGACCTCGATGGCACTTAGCTGTCCGTTGGTGTAAACTAGGCGTTGTTGATTGTTTATGGCATCAGGACGAGGAAAAAATACTTCGTCTTGGTCTTTATCTTCCTTATTGGTTTTTTCTACATAATCCACACCTTCTAGTTCATCAAGTAGTTGATAAACTTCCGAAACATAAACATTTCGACCAAATGGCCAACCTTGAGGATTGTCAGGATTTGGTAGGGGATCGAAAAAGTTTTCCAGTGCGTTATTTATGTTGGTCCTAGTGGTTGCTACGTCTGCTTCTCGGTTGAGGTGTATGGTTAATCTGATGCTAATGGTGATGTAGCGTGGCATAACTACATGGATTGCCGTGCCAATCAATCGCCGTTCTTCTAAGTGGTTTTTTACCTCGTTAATCAGCCTTGAGCTTGGTTGAGGGGGGCTATTTTCACGATTATTGCTGTCGGGGATAATCACAATACTCACATGACCTGGTTGATCCACAGGTTCGACTAAGGTATTTTCGACTAAGGCATTTTCCGAGTCCAGGTTACGTCGAGGTATACAGTGTGCCCTAGCAACGGTATTATCTGCTTCTACTTCTCGGGCTAATTCCACAAAGTCGGCACAGGTGATGGCTCGGTAGCGATCGCGTACTTGGGTAATTGCCTCTTTAATCTCTGTCTGTAAATCCTTGGTTTGCTGCCAATCTGGTCCATTCAGCAGTTGTAAAAACATCCGCATATTGGCCTCTGTCACCCGATTTTGCCGATAGAGCAGCATTTCGGTAAGGTAGGCAAACAGCTCAATGACGGTAATACCAGGATCAGAAGGATTGTGATTAGTCCATTCCGGTGCATAGCTGGGAATCATACCCAGGGCTTCTTGCACCAAGTCATCATAGGTGCGGTCATCAAGATTAGGCAATTCTATTGGCATGAGTTACCCTCCTCAGGATTCCACAAAGGTTAAAGTGATGGTGTGGTTGCCGGAATAGACTAAAAAGCGATTAGTCTGGCTAGCACCTTCTAGTTCTTCGATGTCATTCACCTCCAAGCTAGAAACATGGTCTACTCCCGGCACTCTCTCCAGTAGTCGGTATAAGTCCGATTTATAGGGTTGACGACCAAAATTCCAACCCATTCCGTCAAAACCCCCCGTGAGGGGATGCAGAAAACTAGCTAAGGTTTGTTCCACGGTTTGTCCTACCTCACGAGATCCTTCTAGGGAAGTAACCGCAATTTCAGTGGTAATATTGACACGGACATAGAGAGCGCCCACTACAGAGATTGCCACTGTGGGTTCGGTGTAGGCTTGTAGGTAGTTTTGGACGCGCTTGATTAGCTCCAAACTGGGTAGGGGTTTAGCTTCCGTGGAGCGGGGTACAATAATTACACTCACTGTTCCCGATGAATCCGGCTTGGTCTCCAGTCCAGCCAGGGGATTGGTTTTCAAATTGGCTAAGGGTACACACTTGGCTCTGCTTACCTCTGGTGAAGCCAGCTTGGCTAAATCTTCGTAGTCTTCCCTAGTCACAGCACGCTGACGATGGCGAATTTCCTTAGGTGCCCGCTCGATTAGGGAGTCAAGGCTTTCCGCTTGGGCCCCCCCTGCTGCTGCTTGATGGTTAATCACTTTGTCCACATAGGGGACTGTGGTTTTGAGTTGGACAATCGCCCCAGCCGGTTTGTTTCCAGCAGTTCCACCACCAGTTTGATAACGACTCATGCGGATATTGCCTTGACCAGGAGGAGGAATCAGTCCATTGCGTCCATCCCCAAAGGTGATTTTTCCGGTAAGATTATCAAAGACATAATGGCGATCCCGTGGTTCTGATTGATAGAAATCCGGGACTTGATGCCAACGGACCCAAATCTCTTGCGGTCTTCCGGTGTCATTAGTAGTAACCGTAATAGCCTTTTCCCCTTCTTCAAGGAGAATTTTTTCCTTTTCTAGGGCAGAAGGTATTTCCGGTTCCCGCACTTCCAGCTCTTGACCTGCTAATATTGGCTGACTAGTTGTCTGAAACGTTTGATTTTCAGTCCCGTCACTGGAGCCAACAATTTCCTTTTGGATCGTAGCTGTTTGTGCTGCCATGGTAGTATTCAGCAGTACTTGTTTCAGCCTAGGTTCAACGTCGTAGTCACCCTTGAACCATTTAACCCGCAGCCAATAACGGGGAGGTAAATTAAAGTCTTCCCTTGGTGCAAAATCCCCTGGTGGCAGAAATTCAATTAAACCGGAACGGATAAAGTTTTCCGTTTCATCTCTTATGGTTAGTTGTTGCCATTCTTGGCCATCCCAATATTCCCATAATAGTTGAACTTGTTCAGTTTTAGGCAATTGTGTACCTACAATTGTCTCGAAGACTGCATTGTAAACAATTGATGAATTCTTGTTTTGACTAACTTGTAAAAACCCGCGATCTTTATCTTCTAGTTTTGCATCAGCAGGAATTTCTAAACGGATTTCTAATTCCTGTTCTGAATTAGCTTCTCTATCTAATAATTCCGGTATATTAGGTTCCCAATTGGTGCCGAAAATTTTAACCTCAAATCCGGCTAATGAGATATTATTAGTCAGGCAAAAATTATGGATAACTATTGAGCCAGGTTCTCCATTTTTTTTGCTTTTATTTGGTGAAAATGGTACTAATTTTTCTCCATATTTAACCTCATTTACCCAGTTAAACAGGCTGATCTTACGATTGGAAAATTCTGTTCTAGCTAATGGTAAACTAAAGCCCAGATAGAAAGCTTGTTTATCAATATCGGTTCTTGTAAAAGGAAAGAAAGGTTTAGGACTATTAGTTAAATAAACGAAGTCATTATAGGTGATAACGTATTCTGGTTCTTCGTCTGATAGTGTTAAGGTGTGGCTAACTACAATTGAGTCAATCAAGGGTGGCGCAAAAGTTGCTTCCTGAAATTGATAGCTGTTTCCTGCTTGTTGATAGGATGCTTCTCGACCATAGTTACCTGCACTAATTCGCACACGAATCCAGAAACTTTCTACGCCATTAATAGTTGTGGGAGCAGGTTTTTCAAATAAGGTCAACTCTACCTGACCACTTTGAGTAAAAACTTGAGTAGTGTCTCTGAATCCAGAATTTTCTAAGCTAGCAATACCTAATTCTTGCCAGATTTTTCCATTCCAAAATTCCCATTTAAGTCTTAAATTGCTCGAAGCTCTGGTCGGTAAAGGAAAGTCATCTTGTTCATCGCTAGTTTCTGTGGCGGGATTTCTCAAGTTAACCTGAAGAGTAATTTGAGCATGTTGTTGAGAAAAAACTTTACTACTTGCCAAATATAAGGTATCCCCAAGCTTCGGTTTTTCCCCAAAGGGAAAAAACTCTTTAGTTAAATCAACGGGTAATTGATTAAGAAAAGCCGTTTCGATTAATAGTTGATTGGAAAGGATAGTAGCTTCAAGTTTGATATCCGCAATTCTCGGTAATTGATTGAAACTGGTAATGGCAGTAACTAACTGGCAGCGAAGCCAACGACTAGTTACTGAATTAACAGTAGTTAATGGTAAAGCGGTAATATTACTAAATTGAATGTCGCGATCGCCAATTTGAGTCAAGCCTTCAGTAGTTTCATTATTGCTCGGTGTAATATTTTGCCAATTAGCTCCATCTTCCGTTTCCTGCCAAATTTGCCATTTTACGTTTACTGGATTACTAAGGACTTCTGATAAATTAATCGTTACTTTAAAGTTATCAATTTCAGCAAACCCTAAAAGTTTGCTATGCCCAATGTATAAACTATGTTCAATCCTTTGGTTGCCCCGAAAAACATCCACACCTGGTGATGCTGGGGTAGTAATAATTGAACTATGATTACTATACAAATCCTGTTCTGTATTCCGCACAAAAATAGAGTCTAATTTTGCGGCTGTTACTACCAATTCCCGTTCAGTTTCAAAAATAACAGGGTCTTGTTCTCCTTCCGCTGGAGGTGCAGCAACTTGTGTCCCTTTTGGGACTACTGCATCAACGGTAGTTCCGGCAGCTAAGGAAAATGTCAAGGGTACTCGTGCTGGTTGGGGGGGTAAGCGAGACGCTCCTAATAAATCTAAAAAGGCTAAGAAGTTTTTATCGGGAACTTGATTGAGTCGCTCGATAATTATCTCGGCAAAACGGGCAAAGATATTAACTATAGCAGCACTCCTTCCTTGAACAGGTTGAGTTTTTCCTGTATAGTGTTTGATAAGTTCCTGAAGAGGTTTAGTTTCTCCTGTATCTGTATGTTTTCTAAATTCCTGAAGTAGTAATGCGAGTCGATATAACCTGCTCTGTATAAGGAGCGAGAAGGCAAAAATCACTACTTTACAGGAATTTTGTCCATAGAGAACTTGATCGGCAATATCCTTTGCTGTCCGTTGATCAATTTTGGGCGCTAGTTTAACCATCAACCTGCACTCCCTTCTAGATAAAATGGATAAACTAGGTTAAAGACATTATTGGTTGCTCGCACTTGATAGTCGATATTGACCAGCATTTGTTCTGGAATAGGGGATTGAACCCGCACATCTATAACATCAATGCGGGGTTCAAAGAACAGTAGGGCTTCCTGTATAGCTTGGGATACTTTACCAGCAGTGGCAGGTGAATTGGGCTCAAAAACTAAGTCATAAATGCTGCAACCAAAGTCGGGACGCATGGCTCGCTCGCCTTTGGCAGTACCAAGGATAATTACGATTGACTGGCGCACACTCTCTTCATATTCCGCAATTTGGAAATCTCCCTTAGTATCTAAACTGATGGGAAATCCTACTCCAACACCTAAAAATGGTTTAGACATAACCTTCTCCTTTTCAGCCAATAAAAACTGTACCCACTGCGATTACTTGCCCCACTGGTGCATCTGCCGGATCATTACAAGTCTCAGCAATATCTCCATTTCTGGCAGCTTGTTTACCGTTAATTTTTACCGTTGGGCTACCAATTTTAATCGTTCCTTTATTAGCAGGAGGACTTTGAAAGGAAGTGCCAGGAGGTGTGGGAATATGAGGTGGAGTATTATCCGCAGTGCTATCTACAGTTGCTGCTGGCATTCCCATAATATTGACATCACTGCTGAGGTTGCCGTTAATAATGCCCGCAAAAGGATGAGGTAATGGAGTAGGTACTGTTCCTGTTCCTGAGGGTACCATAACAATATGAGTATCAATGGCTGTAATTTGGTCCCCTTGTTTGGCTGCTGGTTGTCCCATAATTAAATTAGACTAGTTGAGATTAATTGTTTGACCTTTAAGATTCATGGTGCTGCTGGCGTTAAGCTCCATTCCCGCACCGGATTCAACTTTGGTATCTGCTGAAGATTTGATTTCAATATTTTGTGCCTCTAGTTTAATATTACCTTGAGATGCTGATAAAGTAATGTCTCCTTCAGTGGTAATAGCAATGGTGTTGTTAGCTGTATCAAAAATAATACTATTTTTCTCGGTTTTATCCACAATTTCAATAGTTTCTGCCCCCTCTTCATCATTGAGACGGATTACATGACCGCTACGGGATTTGATTACCCGGATATTATTAGCACCATCTTCATTAGTTGCTGGTGGTAATTCTTTACCATTCCACAAAGACCCGATAATATAGGGCAAACGGACATCACCATGTTCAAAAGCTACTAATACTTCGTCATCTACTTCTGGCAAAAAATAAATCCCTCTTTCATTTCCTGCCATTAGTGTAGCTACCCGCGCCCAGTCACTTTCATCTTCATCACTTAGCCAGGGATATTTCACTTTAACCCGACCTAGTCCTTCTGGGTCTTCATTGTTGGTAACTACACCAACTACGACACCATAAATACGAGATGCGATCGCTCGGTGGGATTGACTATCCAAAAGTAGTTCAGACAATTTCATTGAGCATTCCTCCGCACTGTAAATTTAGTATGATATTGGCTATTACAATAGCGATGCAGGACACTGGTAAGATAGTATTGACCGCTAAAGCGCTTGCCTACACCATCAATTTGAACTACTATTCCTGCTCGTAAATCTGTACGCCCTCGACAAATTCCTTCTCCACTAATTAACTCTAGATTGAGTTGCTTAAAACGGGCTTGAGCCAGCTGATCTGCTTCCGCTTGGGTAATCATTGGGTGATTGCTCAGGGTTTTTACTGCTGTACCAAAAGCATCTTCGCTTAAAGCTGCACCACTAGTTTCTCCCCCCATCTTGCTACCTTCATCACCAGTGGTGGCGCGTCCGATAATTGATTGCTTTTCTTTAGGATTCCAACCCTGTACTTTGACTTCATTCACTTGACTTGCAGAGGACATACAGGGATAAAATTCCAGTAGGTCATCAGTAAACATTAGGGTGAGAATGTCACTATCTTGATTAGCCGTAGGTCGAAATACTAAATTTCGATCTTCCACCATCACCTCATAATTAATTTTTCCTGCCCGTTCTTGCAAAAACTCCATATGAGTTTGATTGGCTTGGAAAATATAGTCATGCACTACCCCACTATCTTCTACTTGGGCAGAAAGTCCAACCTGCTGGGCAATTTGCGCTGCGATGTCACTATCTTTTAGTTGCACAAAAGTCTGGGTATGACGACCACGATGTAAGCGATGGCTGCGATCATAACCCCTAATCATTACTTTGGGTAATCGCTGAATCGTAAACTCTGGTTCTATAGCGGTAATTTCCCCAACCATGAGGGTAGTTAGGTTTCCCCGGTAACCCAATTTCACTTCTAGCGTACTCCCAATAGTGAACAAAGAGTTATCCAGCCACAATACTTCCCCTTTCTGCACATCCAAACTGCCCAATTCTAAGGTAAACATATTGGGCAAATTAATCTCTTCGTCTACTGTTAACCCAGTAATATGGAACTGTGCTGATTCTGGTAAACTCGAACCATTAACCAGAATTTCATAGTCGGTAAATATTGAGGCTTGGGGTTGGGTGAATGGCATTTTTAAAAGTTAAAAGGGAGTAGGGAGTAGGGAGTAGGGAGTAGGGAGTAGGGAACAGGGAACAGGCAAGAGGCAAGAGGCAAGAGGCAATAGTAGTGCGTAGGGTGCGTTAGGGGCGGACTTGCCCTTATTTTTCGCCTCGTAGCCAGCCTTGGGATAGTCCGCCCCGTAACGCACCACCCTTGGGCTTGCTACAGCAATCAATCATAACTATCAAAGCAATTTGGGAATAGTTAAGGTTTTACCAATGTCAAGCTGACGGGGATTATCCAATTGATTTTCTTCGGCAATGAGTCGCCACAGCTTAGGATTACCATAGACATCCGCCGAAATGTTGCTGAGGGTTTCACCGCTTTTGACAATACGAGTAGTTAATTCTGGATCGGTACGCCGTTTATCATCTTCTGGATTGAGATATTCCAAAAAAGTGATGTTGACTTTTGCTCGTATCGGTTTACCATTACTTTTGAACAGGGTGAAGGTTTGGGTAAGATTAGTAATCACCCCCACAAAAGGGAAGTCAGAATTAGTTGGTGCTTCACCCCAGTAAACCTTACAAGCTAGTGGTGGTTGTTCTTTACGTTCAACACGTCGCGTGCGGGTAAGGGCAACCAGTTTATTGGTTTCCTCCCGTACATCGTCGATGGAAGTACTATCTAATGAACTATTATTCTCACGCTCAAAATTCTGAGATCGTGAATTTTTAATCCCTTCGGAAACATCAAATAACAATTCCAAAGTTAGTTCCCGACTTCCCCCCCCACCAAAATCTAAAATTGGCGCATTATATTCTTTTTGGCTCGAACCACTCCAAGTAACACCTTTTTTGACGGTATAGGATTCGGGGTTAAATAAAACCTTAATCTCTGGATAATTTTCTTTATCTCCCAATACAGCACGGTACTTCTTGTCTTGAGTTTCTTCCCACTTCAAAGGAATAATACTTAGTTTCTCTAATGCCATTTTTCGATCCCCCGACGTTCCCTTTCTACCATTAGTTTACGAGCCAGAATACGACTGACTTGTTCAGCCACTTTAATTAAATCTATCCCTGATGCTGATGCTGTTTCTGGGGTAGACATCGGGGTTGTAGCATTTCCCGACTTTGCTTGAACCGTAGAGTTTTCCACTGCATTGGTTTGACGTGCGATCGCTCCATTTGGTTTTATTTGGGTGATTGCTAGAGGTAGAGGCAGTTTCTGATGATTGGAGCTTGTGCTTGATAACCCTTTACTAGCCTCGATGGTATTAGCCTCGATGGTATTGGTAGTTTTCAGCCAAACCCTGTTTAACTCAGATGAGGAAGATAACTGGGTAGGGGTTGTGGAAACTACACTAGGGTTACTAGCAATTGAGGCTTTTTGGGATAGTTGTACAGGTGAATTTTCCTGCTGTTTCTTTATGATACCAGTTGGTTGATAGTTTTTTTCGGCTAGTTTGGTTTGGATAATTCTTTTACTTAAAGGTTGATTTTTAGCTTGAATCGTGCTTTGGTATGATGGACTATTTGTTTTAGCCAGAGGTAAATTTGGACTAGAGTTACTGTGAATTATAGTTTGGGAATGATTAGCTTTACTTATTGTATCACCTTGAGAGGTAATCTGACCTAATTTGGGCTGATTCGGGATAACTTTTGCTTGAATTACAGTCTCATCGTTATCCTCTTTTCTAGATACTGTAGTTGGGGATGAGGCACTTGTAGTTTTAGCCAGAGGTAAATCTGTAATAGATTTACTGTGACTTATAGTTTGGGAATGACTAGCTTGATTTATCGTGGGACTTTGAGAGATTATTTTACCGGAATTCGGGATAATCTTGGCTTGAATTACCGTATCCTCGTTATCCTCTTTTCTAGATACTTGACTTGGGGATGAGGCACTTGTAGTTTTAGCCAGAGGTAAATCTGGACTAGAGTTACTGTGACTTATAGTTTTGGAATTACTAGCTTGATTGACGGTGGGACTTTGAGAGATTTTTTTACCAGAAGTTGGCGAGAGTTTAGCTTGAATTACCGTATCCTCGTTATCCTCTTTTCTAGATACTTGACTTGGGGATGAGGCACTTGTAGTTTTAGCCAGAGGTAAATCTGGACTAGAGTTACTGTGACTTATAGTTTTGGAATTACTAGCTTGATTGATGGTGGGACTTTGAGATATTATTTTACCGGAAGTTGGCGAGAGTTTAGCTTGAATTACAGTATCTTCGTTATCCTCTTTTCTAGATACTTGACTTGGGGATGAGGCACTTGCAGTTTTAGCCAGAGGTAAATTTTGAGGTGAGTTGTTAACAGAATCACCTGGAGAGGTAATCTTAACTGATTTGGCTTGATTCGGGATACTTTTGGTTTGAATTACCGTATCTGAGCTATCCTCTTTTCTGGAAACTGTACTTGAAGATGATGGACTATTGGTTTGAGCAAGAGGTAGATCTGGAATAGATTTACTTTGAACTCTAGCAACATTACTAGCATTAGCTGCTGTCATGGTTGCTTTTCGACTAATCCGCAACGTTCCAGATTTTTCAGGGTAGGGAGGTGAGGAAGAGCTACTGGTTTCAGGTTTAGTTTGAGTTACTGTAGGATTGGTACTAGATTTAGTACTAGATTTAGTATCTCTTTGCGCTTGTACAGTATGAGACTCATGACGTGATAAGGTATTAACTTCTGCCAAGGTTGCTTTGCGATTAATCTTAAGCTGTGGTTGTGTTCCTCTCCTATTTCCCTTGTCCCCAGTTTCCTGAATTGTCTTCCCAAGGGGAGTAGAGGAAGCCGACTTAGGCTTTTTTTCTACCAATGAAACTGGGCTTGTACTCTGGTTGTGGTTAGTTTTTTTGACCAATGGCTTGGTCATTACTGTTACTTTCTGGGATATTGCTGGGCGTTGCTGAATTGAAGTATGAATGGGCGATCGTCTGGTTTTGGTCAAGCCCCCTAAATCCCCCAACTTTGGGGGACTTTCAGAGTTTTGTTCCCCCCAGAATTGGGGGGCTAGGGGGGCGGAATCATACCCAGAATCAGCAACGCCTATTGCTGTCGGACTTTTCCCTACAATTTTCCTACTATTGTCCCTACTATTCTGAAATGCTCTTGGTTGAGTCTGCACAAAGGTTTGAGCTGTTTTTCCTGTTCCTGAATAGCCGTCAGGATTGACTCGCCATTGCCCATCAAAACCCTCGGCTGATTCTGTGCGCTGTCGCTGAAGACGTGACATGATCGCTGTAGGCTGCAAAACTCCAGAACCATAACGGAATTTTACTTGTTCCGGTAACATTGACTTTTGTACAAGTCTTCCCGCTGTGCTTTGAGTAGCTTGGTAATGAGAATGTAACTGCTGGGTATTAATGACCCCAGCAGGTTTAACCAGTCGCCGCTGTAGACGTTGCCCTAAGGTTGAACTGTAAGGAAAATCTTCCATTGTTTTGTTGCAATATAAAGAGTAGGGAGCAGGGAGCAGGAAGTAGGGAGCAGTAACGGGCAAGATGCCCGTTCCACCCACCAGATCAAGTAGCTTTGAGGAGATACACCCCAGCTCAATAGCGATCGCTATTTCTGTGAACCTTCAGATAAACTCTATCTGACCGGTTTGGGCATTCAAACGCCGATTAATCTGGGCAATTTCCTCCACCCACCGTCGCCGCTGACTGTGTTCCATGGCCATGATGGATTCATAGTGCCAATGAAAGTGGTAGGCCAGATAGGCTACCTCCTGATGGAGTTGATCCAGGGGGTAGCCTAAGATTCCCCCGACATATCTAGTTCCACAGCAAAATCTTTTTCACAGTGGGGACAGATAATCTGGAGCGATCGCATGCCATTGCCATTGATCCGATTGTAAAGATCCTGCAAATAAGCCAAGTCTGAGGCAAATAACCCTTCAATTACTTTTGGGTTAATCATTTCCACAGAACCGATGCGGGTGACCACCCGAGATAGCAGAATCACAATTAAATAGGCTGGGTTAGATTGTACGCGAGGGTCTTTCAGGGGAACAATTTCATCAGCAGCCGTTGCCAATCGCATTGTCCCTTCCCGATGTAAATTCCCCTCTTTGTCCACATAACCTGCTGGTAATGTAAACTCATACTCAGTTTGCAGCATTGTTGCTTGCTCAGGCATGGTGAAATTAGTCATAATTTATGCCCGCTCCAGACGTTCACAACTCACGGTGAGGGTATCAATAGCAACATCACTTCCTTTGGCATCCAAACTAGGTGCTTCATACTTACTAGCCCAGGCGTTGAAGAAGTTCCAGCGTACTTTCTCCTGTCCGGTATCATCAAGCAGAATGATGGAACCATTTTTGCGTTCAACCTTGCCATTGACTGCGGCTAAGTGCCAGTCATAGAGTTCACGGGAATCGGTTATTCCCCATTTCAGGGAAATATCAGGATAACTCGCTTTCCCTCGCAGCTTACGTACTGTAGCATCGTCTCCACCTTCACGATATTCAACGATTTCTACTTCAGAACCAAAACCACTACATTCAGAAAATCCTGCCTGAACAATACCATCAATTTCCATCAGGAAACGATAGTTCTTATAGGGATCAACTCTTGCCATGACTAAATCTCCTTTCCAGTTAGTTCAAAAGTTTATTACTCGCCTGATTACTCACCAGCGGTTTGCTGGATGCGGAAGATAACAAATTCCGCAGGCTTGACAATAGCTACCCCAATCAGGGTGACAACTTGCCCCAATTCCCTTACTTCTTTGGGATTGGTTTCCGCGTCACATTTAACAAAGAAAGCTTGCTCTGGTGTTTCCCCAAACAAGGCTCCATCGCGCCATTCATTTAACAAGAAGTCACCCACTGTCCGTTTAATCCGTTGCCACAGGGCTAGATTATTGGGTTCAAAGACAGCAAATTGAGTACCATCATCAATAGATTCTTGTAGGTAGTTGAAATAGCGACGGGTACTGACGTAGCGAAAATCAGCAGTAGCATCATCTGCCATAGTCCGCGCTCCCCAGACTTTAATGGTGCCTTTGAAAGAACGGATAACGTTAATCCCTTCCGGATTTAAACCATCTTGCTGGGCTTTACTAATGGGACGACTGACATCGAGGGCATTAACAATAACTTCGTTAGCAGGTGCTTTAAACACTCCCCGGGTGGCATCATTACGAGCATAGATTCCAGCAAGATGACCACTAGGAGGTATAGTATCTGGGGCATTGCTAACGGGATCAAAGACTTTAATCCAAGGATAGTAGATAGCAGCATAGCTGGCTTGCTGACTACGACCAACAGGACGGATACCGCTTACATTGCTAGGTTCTTGATCTGCATCACCATCTAAGATGGCCACTCTATCTCCCATCTTGGCGCAGTGAGCGATAATAGCAGTGTGTTGAATATCACTGATTGCTCCAGGGACGGCAACAATGGTGATTTCATCCTCTGTTTCAAACTTCTCTAACTCTTCAGCCGGGTTATCAATGTCTGTTGCAGCGGCAACCCGCAGTACATAACAACGGGAACCTCCGTTGAAGAAGAAGCCATACACCCCATGGGCTAAGATTTTATTGCCCTCTTGGAAATCACCAAACCTAGTTTTGAACTCTTCCCAACTGGTAATTAATGTTGGTTCACCTGCGGTCGTCAGCTCATACGGGGCAGGAACAGGATTACCCTGATCATCTAAAACAGGGTTACCATCACTATCATTTTGAAACTGTCCTGGTTGCTGTGGCATAGTAACATTATCAGCTACCACACCAATAAACCCAGCGACACTGGTTGCAACTCCAGCAACAGGTAGGGAAGCGGGTGGCACGTATTCAACATATACGCCTGGCGAAAGATACTGTGGCATAATTCTTACTCCTTGATAATCACGAAAATTACTGCTGTAACTCCAGGTTGTAATTACTTGCTGCCGATTCTACTGGGATAGTGATAGTAACCTCCTGTACTGCATCCTCTAACTGCACCCGTAAGGTATAAGCACCAGCGGTAATTGCCCCGATGGTGTACTGTCCATCTCTATCAGTGGCTGCGCTGAGATTACGCTCAACCAAAATAACCGTTGCGCCAACAACAGGTTTATTCTCAGCATCGGTAACTCGCCCACCAATCCGGAAAAATTGTTGTGCGGTGCCTGGCACCAGTTCTTCTGAGGATGGTGAAATCCGCTGACCTAATTGCCAATCTTGAGTAATGACAATGGGGGTTGGCTCTGGCTCAAATAGTTCCTTGATCGCAATGGTTACTGTGACTGTGATGGAAGCACGTAATTGATTTCCCAATGCAGTCCAAAACTCAGCAGTGCTTTGTACTCCATCTACTTGAGCAGTTACCATTGGTAAGGCTGGTTCTTGCCCAGCAAGTCGAGTATTTTCTAAAAAAGGTATTTCTGGAATAGTTGGATAGGCTGAGAATACTTGCAGGACTTGGCTGAGTAATCGGTGTTCTTGCAGGGGTAATTCTTCGCCACCAATGGGCCAAGCTGTGACTAAATAAGAACAGGCTATGCGCTTTGGAGGATTATGAATAATTGCCTGTCCATTGCGCCTCTCGATCGTTGGTTCATTATTACGTAGTTCCAGGTGTTCCCGAATATCGTACAGAAATAAATTCACCGTTGTCTGTCCAGGACTAAAGGTTTCTGAGGGACGCTCAAAAGAAATTTGAGCCTCCGCTAATTCTGGAAACCTCGACGATAGGCTGGTCTGTTCCAAAATTCTTCTCAACACTTGACTCAGATCGCTAATCATCCTAACTGACCTGGTTGGATTTACTGAGCAGCCACGCACCAGACTCTCAAAGCTTAGGGCGTTATTTATTAATAATTCTTTTAGACATCCTCTACAAGTCACGTTTTCTAGCTAGTCAAGTTAAACTAGCTCATTTGAACTAATCCATTTGGAGTAGCAAGATCCTGTGACTGGTTTTTGAAATCCAAAATTGATAAATTAACGCTATTCCTCTGGAGATGGGTAAATGGGGAGATGGGGAAATAGAGAGATGGGGAAATAGAGAGATGGGGAGATAAAATTGATGGCTAGCCGTAATTTACAGAATTGGTATAAAAACTGCTATTTTAATGGGAGTGACGTCTTGAAAATGCTCATAACTCCCCTTTTCAGCCAACTTGATTCCAAGCAATGGATTTGTGTACTGGATCCAGCCTTGGCGCTCTCCTATTATGGAGTCCACATCGCTCAGCAGCTAGGAGAAATAATGGAACTCTGGATAGCAAGAGAGCTTTGGCATATTCTCAACAATACTAAGTTTTATTTACAACAACCAGAACTACTTATTCCCAAAAGCACTCTCAATGACAAGGCACCTGAACAGGACAGAGCCACTTTAGAGAGTGTGATTTGGTCGCTTCAAGAGTGGAAACGATTACAAACCGAGAATGATTTGCTGGGACTCAATCTATTCTGGCTGGGGGATAGTCTCAGGGAGTCTTTACTGCCAAAAGGTACAACTATCAAGCTCTTGCCACGATGGGAATACTTAGCACGCTTATTAGATCGACGCATTAAACATTCACAGGTGAGCAACTATACCTTAATGGCGTCATTCCGGGATACTATAGCCCTAAGTGCGAGTTTGGGTTCTGCTTTTATACTGAGCTATCAGAATCCTACAGATTTTAGTGATAATCGTCCTCCAGATATCTGCAAAGCCTTGGACAACTTGGGAATCTCTTGCCAACTTGTTAGTCCGCAGGATCGAATTGTGGCTTTGGAATCGGAGTACTTACGCCAGTTGATGATTTACACCGGACTGGCAAAACTTTTATGGGAAGGGCTTCATTTATGTGTTATACATCTTGTGACACCTGCAGTTACAGCATCTGACAGAATGTCTAAGCTGTCTTGGAGCGATAACTTTGCCTGTGATCCTGAAGACTTGGGGAATTTCCCAGAGTTGAAGAAGGATCTATGGATAAATACTAAAGCGTTCTGGTATAGTCTTTCGATGTGAGATGTAAACATAGAACTAAACCCTTTAGAGAAGAGAAAACTCCGGATCGGCTAACAGGAGTAAGGAATACAGCGTTTTTTTGATTATAAAAAATTACCATCTAGTTTGACAACTCATTTGTAAAGCCTAGATAAACTATAAGTTTTTTAACAATTTAATTCCTTTTTGATTGCTATTCAACAAAATGGAAGGGGGGGTCAGACCATCCATGGATCTGATCTTCCTAAATCATTTGTGAATAGTTATAGCAATCGGTGTAATGGTGTTGACAAATTTAAGGAACGAAGCTATGCAGCGCAGTCTTGGGAAGCTCAATCATTCCCTGGTCCGACGTTCCCTATTCCCTATTCCCTACGCACAGCGCTATAGTTTTTGCGTCAGCAGTCAGCCCTCAGCAGTCAGCAGTCAGCAGTCAGCCGTAGCCCATAAGCTGATAGCTAATAGCTGAACGCGCACGCGTGCGCGTAGCGCATAAACTGAAAACTGAACGCGCACGCGTGCGCGTAGCGCTAATCGCTGTTCGCTAATAGCTGATAGCTGATAGCTGATAGCTGATAGCTATCAGCTTACTTTTATCTTTCCCCAGGTTCCGCTCATCAATCAAACAGGATGTTTATAGGTACTTGACATTTTTATTATGAAAGAGAAACTTAATTTTCCTCTTTATCGTCAAGATATAGCTAGTAAAGATCTAGAATCAGAGTTAGGAAATCAAGTGATTGGTAAGCTGTTTATCAATAATTCGTGTTTTTTAGTTTGTGAAACAAACCACGAATTTAAACCTAGTTTAGGGTCTAGCTCGAATTCACCCCTTCAAAGCAGTTGTCCTTTGAATGCAGTTGGTTATATGGAGGTTAATGGAAAAGTTTATGCAATTACAGAATTCCAAGACAATACTACTTCCGTTACCTCTCATCTTGCTAGTATCTTAACAGAACGAGAGTTACAAATTGTTACTCTTGTTGCTTTAGGTCAGTCTAATAAGCTAATTGCTAAACAGCTTGAAATTAGTGAATGGACAGTTTCTGCTCATCTACGTCGGATCTTCCTGAAGCTGGATGTAGATAGTCGAGCGGCTATGGTTTATCAATGTGCTCCTTTGATTCAGCAATTACAAATGAAGTAGCTATAGCAGAAGTCAGAAGTCAGAAGTCAGAAGTCAGAAGTCAGAAGTCAGGTATGAGCTGATAGCTGACTGCTGACCCATGATATTGTATGGCACTGGATGCGATCGCATTATCTGGCCGAGCACTGGATGCGATCGCGTAATCTGGTCGAGCACTCGATGCGATCGCGTAATCTGGTCGAGCACTCGATGCGATCGCATTATCTTGTACGGGTATTGGATGCGATCGCATTATCTTGTACGGGTATTGGATGCGATCGCATTATCTTGTACGGGTATTGGATGCGATCGCATTATCTTGTACGGGTATTGGATGCGATGCGTGAGCATTGAGCCGCTACGCGAACGCATTTTATTCTAATGATGTAGACAGGCTTTTTAGTACTTTAACTCTTACCTACTCTATGCTCCCTAATTTTATATCATAAGCTCCCTTTTTATATCAGTAAATTTTAAAAAAATGTCAAATTAAATTACACATAAATGAGTCTATAAATGGCTAATTATAATAGTTGTAAATAAATTTAAACATTATTCATTTAACCCTTGCATTTTTTCGAGGAGTTATCTATACTATAGAAGGTGACGACCGATACTAATAGCCGCGCTGGTCAGAACCGTTAATAACTACCAGCGCGGCTTTCCTCCCAACCAAGTAGGAGTTACTTCCATGATGGCAGAAAAATCACGATCATCAATCCCAGCTGTTCAGCAACCCACCGGTGCTAATGATGCTGGTTTGGTTAAGATTTGGAATTTTTTACTCTTTTGCGCTTGCTGCGTTACCCTGTCGAGGGCGCACTCTACAATATCGTAGATTAGCCCAAAGGGCTAGGCTTTGCGTAGGCACTAAAACCCAGAACAAAAGTACCTCATCTATTTGGGAAATGCTATACTATTAATTTATAGTAAATTTTGTTCAGCAATAAATACTATCTTTAGTAAATAAATTGAAATCAAAAATGAGTCGAGAATTTAATGTAATTATCGAGCGCGATGCTGATGGCTACTTTGTAGCTTCTGTTCCCACTCTTAAAGGGTGTCATACCCAAGCAAAATCTTTGGATGAATTGATGGAGCGTATTCGAGAAGCGATTGGCCGTAGGCCACGCTACGCGAACGCCCTTTGTTTGGAATTTGAATAAAATCTAGAAAATTCCCTTGACTTCTTTGGTGTACAGCGAGAGGACGTGGAAGTATGAGTCAATTCCCAAATGTAACTGGACGGGAAATTATCGCAGCACTGGAGAAAGCAGGGTTTACAGTGGCGAGGGTACGTGGAAGTAACCATATTTTAATTCATGATGACGGACGTAGAACAGTTATCCCGGTACATTCTGGTGAAACCATTGGACGTGGTTTATTGTCCCAAATCTTGCGTGACACTCAGCTTAGTCGTGAGGAATTCAGGGAATTGTTGTGATGGCTGTGTCAGTCCACTACAAGATCGGCGATTAGCCCAAAGGGCTAGGCTTCGCGATGCTCCAAAAGAGCCGCTAAAAGCGATTGACCGTAGGTCACGCTACGCGATCGCAAAAATTGAACGTATCTTGGGTAGGCTCCTCAATCCCAGATCTGATCCATCTTGAGCACAAACCCAGGTAAAACTGGCTCACCACTCACCGTCGCTGGATTATCCAGCTGTTCAACTTCCGCCCCAAGACGATAAATATAAACTTGGCGCTGATCTGGGTCAATCAGCCAACCGAGCAAAGTCCCATTTGACCTATACTCTGCCATTTTGTCTTGCAAGTTTTCCAGGCGATCACTCCCAGAACGCAGCTCAATCACAAAATCCGGGCATAGGGGTACAAACTTCTTTCGTTGTTCTTTAGTTAGGGATTCCCACCTCTCTAGCTTGACCCAAGCAACATCAGGAGAACGATTGGCTCCATTGGGAAGTATAAAGCCAGTAGAAGAATCAAAACCTTTTCCTGTACCATCTTGGCATACCCAAATGCCAAACTGAACAATCAAATCAAAATTGCGACCGCCAGTTTCCCCTCCTGTAGGAGTGCTAATAATAAGCCTTCCATCTTGGTCCCGTTCGATCCGTAACTCCCGATTAAGCTGACAAAAAGCAAAGAATTCCTCATCACTCATATCAAAAGCCGGACGAGTCTTGAGCTCTAAGGGCGTTGCTAGTTGTGGTGTGATCGATCCAGTCATAATTATCAGGCGCGATTTGCGTTCCGTAACGGGCATCTTGGTGGAACCAGCATCTTAGTGGAACCGGCATCTTGCCGGTTACAATTTCCACCGCAGGCAGGATAGCCACCCCACTCATAGTCATTCCGCCCGTCAGCAATGCTTATCGCTCTACTAAGATTTTAGCTCAATTCGCGACAGCTCCATAGCTGCCCATGTCCTCCAACCTCGACCTAGGGAATAGAAACGTTACACTAGAAAAGCTGCTTCACCATCTGCCACCATGCCATCTACCAGTCAACCCCTGAACTATCCCAAAAGCCGCAAATCCGACCAAGTCGATGATTACCACGGTACTCTAGTTGCTGACCCTTACCGGTGGCTAGAAGACCCAGATTCAGAGGAAACAAAGGCTTGGGTAGAAGCACAGAATCAAGTCACCTTTGGTTATCTCAGCGAAATACCAACACGGGAAACACTTAAGCAGCGCATCACCAAGCTATGGAATTACGAGAAATATAGCACTCCCTTTAAAAAAGGCGATCGCTACTTCTATTTCAAAAACGATGGTCTCCAGAACCAAAGTGTTCTCTACACCTTGACCTCCCTCGATGCTGAACCAACCCTATTACTTGACCCCAACACCCTTTCAGAAGACGGTACCGTTGCCCTATCAGGTTTAGCCATTAGTAAAGATGGCAAGCTGCTGGCCTATGGTCTGTCTAGGTCTGGTTCTGACTGGCAAGAGTGGCAAGTGCGGGAAGTAGAAACCGGTCTTGACCTCTCGGATCAGATTAAGTGGGTAAAGTTTTCTGGGGCATCTTGGACTCACGACAATCAAGGTTTCTTCTATAGCCGCTTCGATGAACCCAATGAAGCCACTAAGTTAGAAGACCTCAATTATTATCAAAAGCTCTATTACCATAAGCTGGGAACACCCCAGTCAGAGGATATTCTCATTTATGAGCGCCCTGACCAGAAAGAATGGGGTTTTAGTGGTCGAGTCACTGAAGATGGTAATTATCTGATCATTACAGTCTTCCTGGGTACTGACCCCAAGAATCTGGTGTTTTATAAAAATTTGCAAGACCCAGATGCCCCCGTTGTGGAACTCATTAAAGAATTTGATGCCAGCTATAGCTTCATCGACAATGATCAATCAGTATTTTGGTTCCGCACAGACTTAGATGCCCCTCGCAGTCGAGTCATTGCCATAGATACTAATCATCCTGCTCAGGCACAGTGGCAAGAAGTAATTCCCCAAGCGGATGAAACCCTAGAAGCTGTAGGCTTACTCAACAACCAATTTGTGGCCGATTACCTCAAAGATGCTCACTCCTCCATCAAAATTTTTGACCTGGATGGTTCCTTTGTGCGGGAAGTCGAATTACCTGGTATTGGTTCCGCTGGTGGTTTCAATGGGTTACGTTATGATACTGAAACCTTCTACACCTATACCAGCTTCACCACCCCTGCAACCATCTATCGCTACGACATGGTAAGTGGGGAAAGTACTATTTTCCGGCAGCCCCAGGTAGACTTTAATCCCGATGACTACGAGACCAAACAAGTTTTCTACCCTAGCAAAGATGGCACCCAAGTGCCTATGTTTATCACCCACAAGAAGGGATTGCAGTTAGATAGCAATAACCCCACTTACCTCTATGGCTACGGCGGCTTTAATATCTCGATAACCCCCAATTTCTCCATTAGCAATCTAGTATGGATGGAAATGGGAGGTGTTTATGCTGTTGCCAATCTCCGTGGTGGCGGTGAGTATGGGGAAGATTGGCACCAATCTGGCACAAAACTCAACAAGCAAAATGTATTTGATGATTTTATAGCGGCAGCGGAGTGGCTAATTAGTGCTCAGTACACTTCACCCAAGAAAGTTGCGATCGCAGGCGGTAGCAATGGGGGATTATTGGTCGGTGCTTGCATGACTCAGCGTCCAGACTTATTCGGTGCAGCCCTACCAGCGGTGGGAGTACTAGATATGTTGCGCTTCCATAAGTTTACCATTGGTTGGGCCTGGTGTTCCGATTACGGTTCCCCAGATCACCCAGAGGAATTTAAAGCCCTTTACGCCTATTCCCCATTACACAATCTCAAACCAGGAACCGCTTATCCCCCTACCCTGATTACCACCGCTGACCATGATGACCGGGTTGTCCCTGCCCATAGTTTCAAATTTGCGGCAGCCTTACAGGAGGCCCATGAAGGGGAACAACCAGTGTTAATCCGGATTGAGACCAAAGCAGGACATGGTGCAGGGAAGCCCACCAGTAAGATAATTGAGGAGATTGCTGATAAGTGGGCGTTCTTACTCAGAACCCTAGAGGTAGAGGTTTAGAGAGTAAATAGACCATAATTTGCCTAGGATGTTCAGGCTAGGATCTAGGACACAGTTCACGATAGGATATAGGGATCCCTGTAGGGATTGTGAGAATTTTTTTCCCCTACTCCCTACTCCCTACTCCCTGTTCCCCTCCTGGGAGGGGTTAGGGGTGGGTTCCTGTTCCCTTTGCTGTTCTTTTTAACAAGACTGCTGGTCAATCATGGACTTATCTGCTATTTTAAACGTTGCCCTTGGCTTATTTTTTGTCTACCTGATCACCAGTCTGTTAGCCTCTGAAATCCAAGAATATCTCGCTAGCGTTTTACAATGGCGGACTAAACACTTACAGAGGGCTATCGAAAATTTAATTAATGGTGGGATTCAGTTACAAAATCTAACCCTGAAAGATGTGGTCGATGAGTCAGATGGAGAATCAGTTAATGTAACCGTTGATCAGATTAACAATTTAAAAAAGACCAAACGGCTTTTAAAAAAAATCTATCAAAATCCGTTGCTTAAATCAGTTAATCACGAAGCCAAAGACCTAGATAACAAAAATGAATTAAAGTCAAAATCTAACTCAAAGGTTAGTGGCCCTTCCTATATTCCATCAGATACCTTTGCCACCGCTTTAATCATGACCATTGTTCAGCAGGCATCAACCTTCAAAAATAATGCCGAAATTACCCTGGACAATTTTAAAACAGCCCTTGAAGAAGAGAAGATAAAAAATTTACTTCCTGAAGACTTAAATATAACTCTTTTAACCCTGATTGATAAAGCCAAATTTGAATACTCTGACCGAAACAAAGACCTGAAAAAACTCCAAGAAGAACTAGCAACATGGTTTGACGAATCCATGGCACGAGCTGCCGGGGTATACAAGCGTCAGTCTAAAGCCATATCTTTTTTAATTGGATTAGTGATTTCCCTAGCCTTGAATATCGATACCATCAATATCAGCAATCAATTCTATAAAAACCACAGTGTAAGAGCTGCTGTCAATCAAGTCACTAATAGGATTGTTAATGAAACCGGTGCCTGTTTACAGCAAGAATCAAACAGTAATGACTGTTATGATAGTATCACCTCAGCTGTAGATGACCTAGCTTTCCTTCCCATTGGCTGGGGAGAAACTAATCTTGTAGAGCAGTTTGAAGAACCCAATCATCTTCCCAGAGAGCTGGGTTTGACTTGGGTTTACTTCAAATTCGTTGTAGGGATTATTTTGAGTGCGATCGCGATCTGTATGGGAGCCCCCTTTTGGTTTGAAGTACTAAATAAGTTGGTCAACGTTCGTAATACTGGAGAAAAACCAAAATCCTCTAAATAGACTCCCAACTGCTAGCCCTATTTAGGCTGCAAGGCAAGAACTATAGCCTCGGTCCAGTCTAACTTGATAGGTTTAAACCTACAGGGTAAGTAGCACGAACTGCTTTTTCCAGTATTTGCTTCCTCTATCTTGAAGTATAATTGGAGATTAAATTTACCACCCTTTTTAATCACATTCTTCAAGTCTTTCTCCGGAAATAAGGCATCTTTAATCTTTTCATCGCTCAGCTTAAATTCGCAATTTTGACCAGGACGAATTTTACCAACGTCTTGGCTTTTGGGGGCTTCTTCCATATCATCAGAGTTTACCCAAACCATGGGTCTTCCATTATTTTCTAAGTCAGTTATCAGACTCTTGTCCCAGTCTATTTCAATATAAACAGGATTCTCGTTGGTTTTATTTTTAACAGTCAGTTTAAGATCCTTTAACTCATCCAATTTATAGCTAGGATCGAAGCCAAAGTTGACTTCCATGAAATCATTAAGTTCTTTCTTTTCCAGTTGCTGATTGATAGCATCAGAGTCTACCTCAACGGTTATGAGTTTGTCTATTTCCTGGAAAGCTTTGTACAAAACGTAAGTAACACCGATTATATAAATCGTCAGAATTAGCAAGTTTTGGTCGTTATCCATTTATAGTAAACCTCTTAAAAATAGTAGTTGAAGGTTTTATTCGTAACGGGGGATAAGTACAGTTTGGATAATTATTGGTAAATTATACTCCATAAATAAGTTTACCCAAGATTGACTCACGCCATTACTAATGACGAATCAAAAAGCAGCTTGTCCTAACGGACAAGCTGCTTCAAGGCTTTATGCTAGCAAAGCAAGAGACTAGCTAATGGCACTAGATCATGGCACTAGATCATGGCACTACATCATGCCCATGCCGCCCATGCCACCCATGCCGCCCATGCCGCCCATGCCGCCCATGTCGGGAGCAGGAGCAGCGGATTTAGGTTCAGGTTTCTCTACCACCAGGGCTTCTGTGGTCAAGACCATACCAGCGATAGACGCAGCATTCTGTAGGGATGAGCGTACTACCTTGGCAGGGTCAATAATACCTGCAACAATCAAGTCTTCAAGGGTGTCAGTAGCAGCATTATAGCCAACGTTACCAGTACTCTCCCGTACTTTCTCCACAATTACGGAACCTTCAACACCAGCATTATCCGCCATCTGACACAGGGGAGCTTCTAATGACTTGGCTACAATACCTGCACCAACTTTCTCTTCCTGCTCTAGGCCATTTGCCACTGCAGGAATTTTTTCTATTAAGCGAATCAGGGTTGTACCACCACCAGGAACAATCCCTTCATCTACCGCAGCTTTAGTAGCATTGAGGGCATCTTCAATCCGCAGCTTGCGGTCTTTGAGTTCTGTTTCAGTTGCCGCACCAACCTTAATCACTGCTACACCACCGGCCAGTTTAGCAATCCGTTCTTGCAGTTTCTCCTTATCGTATTCGGAGTCAGTTTCTGCTAGCTGGCGGCGGATTTGCTCAACTCGCTTTTCTACATCTCCCTTAGTTTGACCACCAGCTACAATGGTGGTGCTGTCTTTGTCAATGCTAACTTTGGTAGCATTTCCTAGCATATCTAGGGAAACAGTATCCAGGCTCAAACCAACGTCTTCGGATATCACCTGACCACCGGTCAAAACTGCAATATCCTGTAACATTTGCTTGCGGCGATCGCCAAATCCTGGTGCCTTGACGGCTGCAGCATTCAATACACCCCTAGCCTTATTCACCACCAGAGTTGCCAAGGCTTCTCCTTCTAGATCTTCGGAAATAATCAGCAACGGTTGACCGGCACGAGCTACTTTTTCCAGAATCGGTACCAAATCCTGGATAACACTAATCTTTTTATCGGTAATCAGGATGCAAGGGTTTTCAAATTCCACTGTCATCCGTTCGTTATCGGTCACGAAGTAAGGGGAAATATAACCCCGATCGATCTGCATCCCTTCCACTACCTCTAATTCGGTGGAGAGGGATTTAGATTCTTCAACGGTGATCACACCATCTTTGGTGACCTTTTCCATGGCTTGGGCAATCATGTCACCCACTTCTTGATCGTTACCGGCGGAGACTGTAGCAACTTGAGCGATCCCAGTTCCCTGAACCGGCTGTGCCATTGCCTCAATCTCTTTGACCAGCTCGGCAACAGTTTTCTCAATTCCTCGGCGCACAGCTACAGGATTTGCCCCAGCTGCGACATTCTTAAGACCTTCCCGAATCATGGCTTGAGCCAGAATGGTAGCTGTGGTAGTGCCATCCCCAGCAACGTCTTTAGTCTTGGATGCGACTTCTTGAATTAGTCTAGCGCCAGTATTTTCTAAGGGGTCTTCCAGTTCAATCTCTTTGGCAACGGTAATACCATCATTGACAATCTGGGGTGCCCCATACTGTTTTTCCAGAAGCACATTACGACCTTTTGGACCAAGGGTAATACGTACAGCATCAGCTAGGGCATTGACCCCCCGCTCCAATGAACGTCTGGATTCTTCGTCAAACGAAACGATTTTTGCCATAGGTTGTTTGAACTTGCTTTGTGTCTCCATTAGCAAATTTAGCACTCTTACACGAAGAGTGCTAATTCGTCTGACAATTTTGAACTTTTAAGAACTTGAAACACCGACGTGCCGGGGGGTTCAAGCCATAACCATACCACCATCGACATTAAACACTTGTCCAGTGATATAGGCAGCAGCTGGATCAGCTGCCAAAAACCTCACCATCCCAGCTACTTCTTCTGGCTGACCGTAACGACCTAGAGGGATATGCTCGATAATGGCTTCTGACTTAAGGTCACTGGTCATATCAGTGTCAATAAAACCGGGAGCTACGGCATTGACTGTAATGCCACGACTAGCAAACTCTTTGGCAACGGTTCTGGTCAAGGCAATCACACCAGCCTTGGCAGCACTATAATTGGCTTGACCAGGGTTTCCCATCTGTCCTGACACGGAAGCAATATTGATAATCCGACCAGACTTTTGCTTGAGCATCAGTTTGCTCACTGCTTTGATACATAAAAATACCCCAGTCAGGTTCAGATCAATTACTGCCTGCCAATCTGAGGGTTTCATCCGCAATAACAAGTTGTCGCGGGTAATCCCAGCATTATTCACTAGCACGTCTATACGACCAAACTTTTCGAGAGTCCCTTTAACTAGGGCATCGACTTGTTCAGCTTGAGACACATCAGCCTGAAGTGCTAAGGCTTCACCCCCAGCATCCATGATAGCCCCTACGACCTGATCAGCTGCAGTACTGGAACTGGCGTAGTTGACTACAACCTTTGCCCCTGACCCAGCTAAGGCCAGGGCCACAGCTCGACCAATTCCTCGCGAGGCACCGGTCACGATGGCTATGCGATCGCTTAATTGTTGCGCAGATGTCTGTAATGTTTCCATAAACCTTGAACTGTTTTCTATCCTGCCTGATTTTGTCCTGTGGGCAGTAAAGGTTTCCTCCAAAGTTAACTTTACCGGAATCTTTGGTTAATCCAGCTATCACACAATCCCAAAGATTTTGGACTAGAATCGAGCAGAAGGACTAGGAAAGGTTTTCTTGCTCATGGCCGTTAAAAAGCAGTTCAAAACATTCCAAGAATTATTATCTGGCTCAGATGTGCCGGTGTTGGTAGATTTCTATGCCACTTGGTGTGGGCCATGTCAGATGATGGCTCCTATCCTAGAACAGGTCAAGGCTGAGCTCAAAGATCGTTTGCAAGTTGTAAAAATTGACACGGACAAATACCCCCAGCTAGCCTCCCAGTATGGCATTGAGGCGTTACCAACCTTGGTACTGTTTAAAAACGGTCAGCCTCAACAACGGATAGAGGGGTTCAGACCAGCAGAAGACCTTATTCCACTATTACAAGCTTTGATTTAAGATAATTAGGGGTGAGATTGTCGTTGATAGCAGGACTGAGATTATCAGCTGATTGCTGATTGCTGATTGCTGATTGCTGATTGCTGATTGCTGATTGCTTACGTACCTTGCTCTTTGACCTTTTTTCCCAGGGTAATGGGATGAGCCCCCCTGATTTATCTGGGATTTATCCGGGGGATATCAGCGTGCTAGACCAAAAAACCTAGCTAGGAAGACGGGGCTTCATCGGAAGAGGCATCGGAAGAGGCATCGGAAGAAGAATCCGAAGAGGAATCCGATTCTTCTTGGGCAGATGGGGTCGCATCGCTGCTAGGTGTCGCTGATTTTTCTTTCTCTTTAGCACGCTCCTCCCGCTTTTTACGATCAGCTTGAATGGCATCTTCTATCACTACCCGAGCCTGTGCCATTTTTTCCAGGTTGCTGCGGTACAACTCCAAGTCTTTTTTTAGCTTTTCGGAAGGAAGGTTTAATCCACTGCTAATTTTGTTAAGTACCTCTTCGAGCTGTTTTTGATCCTGAGCTAACTCCGAGTCCGCCTGCTCTAGTAGTGAAAATAAACCAATGGCAAACAATCTGCTGTACTTAAACTGAGAATTTTGTGCGATCGCAGCTATAGTGGTAGCCAAATCCCCAGTCCCATTCTCAGAGGTTGGGGAACTTAACCAGGAGATCAAATCTTGCCCAGACATAGACTCTACGCTGGTTTTGAGCCTTTGGGCATCTTCCTGGTACTGCTGAGCTTCACCTCCGACTGCTTGACACAGAGCATTAAAAATTGATTCTTTATCATGTTCCGGTTGATAGCTCTGCATAAACCGGTCAAAGCATGTCACCACACCTAAGCCATAGATGGGGTCGTAGTTAAAATCGACATTAACCGACAGCAAATGCATCTCTACCATCAACTCTTCCACTACACGTCGGTAAATAGAGTTGATGGGGCGAGTGTGATAGGTGTAAAAATCCCGTTTAGTATCCGAGACTGTGCGAACAGTATTCACAAGGCAGATCAGAATTGAAGCTTTATATTATTGTTATTGTCTTATTGTCTACCATGAAGTACCTACCACCAAATCCAAGATGATGGTGGGGGTTTCCAGTTTCATCCGCTGATGCCAGATTGGTCTTAATCAACGTCCGGAGGTTTTGCTCTGTCGCACTCACTCCCGCAGTAGGAGCTAAAGGCTTTGTTCCCCTACTACCCTGGCTGCAACCCGCCTCCCGCAGGTCGTTTTATTTCTTTGAGTTCAACTTGCTGTGGACTTATTTTTACAAAGCTCAGCCAAGTTCTTTCCCCGAGCTGCCGCTAGTAGCATCCAAGCCCTTTTAGTCTGTCGGTTCAATAAGCACCTTTGCTATTATAACACCCTCTGATCAGACATCTGTGGAAAAA
Organism: Moorena sp. SIO4A5; assembly: GCF_010672005.1. NCBI lineage: Bacteria > Bacillati > Cyanobacteriota > Cyanophyceae > Coleofasciculales > Coleofasciculaceae > Moorena > Moorena sp. SIO4A5. The sequence goes on from NZ_JAAHHZ010000001.1 coordinate 150,064, forward strand.
GATTCACCCAAGCCAAGCCCAGCTTAATCTGAAACCTAATCGGTCGCAGATGTCTATTCAGGTGGCGATACTGGATAAACCATCTAAGGCTTCTTCCTCCGTTTCAAAAATTTCAAACACTGTGTCCATCATAGTGACTTCAAACACAAGCTTGGCGTCTGGATGAACAGAACAAATGCGAAAGCTGCCCTTAATTTTGTCAGCATCTCGCATTCCAGCCACTAAGGATGTCAAACCCGAACTATCAATAAAGTCAACCTGACTCAGATTAACCACTACATGCCTTCGCAGTTGGGAGATACACTCTTGCAATTTCAGACGAAAGGGCCAAGCTGTAGTGATGTCCAGGCGTCCAATCGGTTTCAAAACAATCACATTTGTACCATCTTCAGTAGTATGAGTTTTCTGATCGATATGAACCATCAGCACCTCCTTGTCACAGCTACCGCTGATTGAAACCATACCAAATCTAATCATTAAGATTTCAGAGTGCGTCCCGAACGATTCAGGTGCGCGCCCGTTCGCGCCCCGCGTCGGCGAAAGCCGATAGGTGCGACCCAAGGGCGCGAGCAATCCCTCGCGCCCTTGGAGGCGCGCACCTTGAGCGAATTTAATTCTTAATGGGTCAAGGGCACCTGTAGGACTATCGCCACCTGTAGTCCCTGACTGCTTCCCAGCCGACTGAAAAAACTCCTCGTGATTTTTATTAATACGCCCTGACTAACAAATTAAGCCGGGAAGACCTATTCTAAACCAAGCCCTATGTGATTCGGCTCATCGAGCTACTCACTGCAAGCTAGTTTAGCTTAGAGGGATTGGTGAAATTTAAGGGAGCGTATCCAAATTGTTGCACAAATCTGGTCAGAGGAACTGAGGATGAAGGGAATGATGGCGAGCGAGTGCATCAAGACAATGGGAAAAATGACAGGATAGTCGAATGAGGGGGATGAATCCAGGATTTCTATTCTATCTTCCCCCACTGCTCCAGCATTCAGTATTCAGCATTCAGCATTCAGCATTCAGCATTCAGCTATTAGCGTGTCGCGTATCAGTCATTGGCCGTAGGCCATGCTACTTGAGGTGCTATCAGCTTGTGAATAAAACAGGTAAGCATTGGAATAATGCTGAGTTACTTCAGCTGACGGCTGATAGCTGACGGCTGATAGCTGAATGCGTACGTCGAACCATCCTAGTATTGCCATAAGTGATCTGACAACAGTTTAAGCTGTCCAGTTCGCCCAGTCTTGAGGCTTGAGGAATGTCTCATAGAGTTCGGCTTCTGGTGTATTGGGCTCAGGTTGGTAACCGTATTCCCAACGCACCAAGGGGGGTAAGGACATCAGGATGGATTCAGTACGCCCGTTAGTTTGCAGACCAAAAATTGTGCCTCGGTCATACACCAGGTTAAATTCTACATATCGACCCCGACGATAGAGTTGGAAGTTACGCTCTCTGTCTCCATATTCCAGATCGCGACGGCGCTCTACAATCGGTAGATAAGCTGGTAAAAATGACTCAGAGCAGGTTGTGACAAAGGCAAATAACTCTTCCCAACTGCGAGGCTCTAAATCCCCAACCTTTTCACTGTAAGCTGCTGCGGAACCATCTTGATGGGGACCACGATACAGTTTACCCGTGCCATCTTGATAGTCAAAAAATAAGCCTCCAACACCCCGCATTTCTTGGCGGTGTTTCAGATAAAAATACTCATCGCACCAAGACTTGAACACTGGGTAATACTCAGGGTGATGAGCATCACAGGCTTCTTTCAATTGGCGATGCAAATGGGCAGCATCTTCAGCAAAGGGATAGTAAGGGGTCAAATCGATTCCACCACCAAACCACCAGACTGGTCCTGCCTCAAAGTAGCGATAATTCAGGTGAACCGTGGGCACATAGGGATTACGAGGATGCAATACTAGGGAGGTACCAGTAGCGAAAAAACCATGTCCAGCTGCCTCGGGGCGCTGCTTCAAAATTGAGGGTGGCAGCTGTTTGCCCCAAACTTCAGAAAAGTTAACCCCACCCTGTTCCAATACTGAACCATCGCGCATCACACGGGAACGACCACCACCCCCTTCTTCTCTTTCCCAAGCATCTTCTCTGAAGGTGCCAATCCCGTCCAGTTTTACTAGAGCATCACAAATCGTATCTTGCAGCTGTTGCATCAACTGCTTGACTCTCTCCCTAGAGTCGGCAGGAGGTAAAGAAGTGGTATTAGTGGTAGTTGTTGTATCGGTCTGTAAAGCTGTCATAACAAATCCTAGTGGGTTTGGAAACCTTAGGTGCGCTCTTACCATTAAGAATTAAATTCGCCACGGGTCGCACCTCTGGTTTTTTAGGCTGGGGAGCAAAAACGAGCCGGGGTCTTTCTTTAGTCCCGGTCCCTCGAATGGGGGTGGGAAGATGTTCAGTTCCTACCCATTCCTGGTTAAGCCCCTAGAAGCGCCTATCGAAACAAAACCTTAAGTTGGCCTTGCCAATGTTATTGGTTGGTCGTTATTCGTTAGTACGATCGGGTACCTTCAGGGGAAACCCTGGGGGTTGGTAAAATTTCCAGGCAGTTGAGATCATATCCTAAATAGAGAGGGATTTTTCAACCAAAGCCATTTGGGGAAGATCATAAATCTGCCTGAGCATAGCTGCGGGAGGCGTGTAGTGATTCTTAATTTTTCTTTCAAGTTAATTGCTGGTCACGAGGGGATTTGGTGTAAGTTTTCCCTCTTCAAGACCTATCGCGCCCTGAGTACTGCCCCAGTGGAAGTCCTCTGGCAAAAATTGATCAACTTAGCGGATGTGTCTTGGAATCCTCTGCTGTCAAGTACCAATGCTCCGAGAGGTTTAATGGCTAAACCTGGTTTAATTTATCAGGTAGTCACTCGCTTGATCCCAATTCCGGTGCGAATTTTTGTAGAGCGTGTCTTACCCGGTGAGCTACTTAGTATACGATTTTTGGCAATCCCTGGAGTTGAAAATCGCGTGACTTACCAGGTTGAGTCCACCCTTTGTGGTACCTATATTTCCTACTCAGTTACCCTAAAAGGCTGGTTATCCCCCTTAATCTGGTGGATGATTCGCCCCTACGTCGCGCGGGTAGTATTTGAATTAGCCCAGGCGGCAGAGCAGGTCGGAGCAATCTAAACTTATAGCCGTTGACCCTTGGGAGAGGTAGACACCAACCATCCACCAGTGCCAAAGCTGGTCTACCCTCCTTACAAGGGTAGGTTTTTTACAAAGGGGCGAGTATTTACTTTTATTAGGTATAAATTCTTAATAAAATATGTATCAAAATACACAATTATTTCCGGGATAATTCTCCCCATTTCCCGCTCTTCCCCTCCTGGGAGGGGTTAGGGGTGGGTTCCGATTCCCGTTCCCCTCCTGGGAGGGGTTAGGGGTGGGTTCCGATTCCCGTTCCCCTCCTGGGAGGGGTTAGGGGTGGGTTCCGATTCCCGACTCCCGACCCAAATGTAAAAAACCTACCCCTGTGAGGTTCCCCCCACTCGCGCTTTGGATCAAGACAGGGACAAGAGTTTCAGGTTTTTTGTCCTGATTTAATAAAAGGTCGTAATAATACCACTTTAATAGAAGTTTATTGATTACTGACACACCTATCCGGACTTAATCGATAAATATTGAAAATGTTAAAGTACGAGGCTCCTAGCAGAGCCTAACTTTAGGATAGGCTGTAGCCAAATGAGTGACTTTTTTCAGTATACCTGTGGTTACCCTTCGGATACGGCGGTTTGCACCAAGGCAAGAATGTCTTAAAGCCAATCAGCGCCAATAAAGACTGTCCCTCATATATTTTATAAACGCTATATGTTCATTTTTTGATGAAATTACTGTTTACAAAAATCAGAGATATTCAGGTTTTTTAAAACTGTAATTATTTGTTTAAATTAATTACCAATTTACTCACCATTTGTATTCATATAAATAAAATTTTATATGTAATTATTTAGCTATCAGCTATCAGCTCTCAGCTCTCAGCTTTGAGCAAGGAGCTTTTAAATAAAACAAGTAAGCATTCGTTTAATCTTTGTTACGTCAGCACCTCAAGTAGCTTGAGCTAAAAGCTCACGGCTGAATCCTGAATGCTGACGGCTGACGGCTGACGGCTGATGGCTGAATGCTTACGTTTATATTTATTTTTATATTAAATTTAAGTTTAAATCAATATATTTAAATACATTATTAATCAGCAATTAAACCCCTCGTCAAAAAAATACTCAACAAAAGTATCGAGAAATGCAGCCAGATATTACCAAGTATATAGGACAAGATAACGATAACATTATAGAAAAGCCAATCCAAGACTATCTGCCACAACTATTGACCAAAATCGAATCGGCTTTGTTAGCAAATTCGTTAGTTGACGACTGTGTTGTCCTGGAGAGGAAAATTACAGAAGAAAAGAAAAAAATAGCCCTCAGAGACAATTGTAGTTTTTTGCCTATTATTGCCTATGTAGTCTCAGCTGGATCATCTTCATCAGAACAACTGCGATCGCTCCTGCAAGGGGTCGTGTCAGACACCATCTCAGACACTCTGCTATCTAGTGGTGAACCAAAATTTGGTGAACCAAAAGTCCCCCCTAATTTCTCCCCTAACATAATTATTGTTCCGGTAACTACCTTGCCCCTAACTCCCACAGGTGAGATAGATCAACAAGCACTAGCTTCTGTAGAAATAATTGATACCGACTTAGTGCAGCAATGGGAAGAGCAGCTACAGTCATATAGTTATGGAGGGGCAGAAATCAAGCAAGTCGCCGTAGTTCTACAAGACTACACCCAGCCCGACACACCCCTACATCTATTAGACCTACTTCCACCCTCCACCGAAACTAGTCCAAAGCAACCTACAGAATTATCACAAGCCAAGCCCCTACCGAGCCCTTACCCCAAGGCATCTTCCGATTGCGTTCCCGTAGCGACTCAGGGGGAGCATCGCTCAAATTCCACCCCATCAAAACCCGCCATCAGTCATGGTGAAGCGCTACAGTTACCAACAGATATCTCAACTCTCTCCCAAGCGCTACTAAAAACTGCAAGGGTTGCGCCGGAGCAAGGGATTATCTATCTCGACTCTGATAGTCAGGGAAATACTCACCAAAACTATCAATCTTACCCAGCTCTCCTCGAAGAAGCACAGCAGATTCTTGGTGGCTTAAGAAAACTAAATCTAAAGCCTCAAGACAAAGTAATCTTCCAATTTGACCAAAATCAAGACTTCATTCCAACCTTCTGGGCTTGTATTTTGGGCGGTTTTGTCCCAGTCCCGATTGCGATCGCACCGACCTATGAGTCATCTAACAGTACTGTCAATAAGCTGTGCAATGCCTGGAAAATGCTAGAGCAACCGGTCATCCTAACCAGTGATACCCTTGCTCCAGCAATCCGTGGTTTATGCTTTCCCGTAGCGGCTCCTACCGAGCATCCCTTGCCCAAAAAAGAAATTTTAATTGAAACCGTAGACAACTTGCGCTCATCTGAGCCTGACCTAAATTACTATCACAGCCAACCGGATGATTTAGCAATATTGTTACTGACCTCTGGAAGTACAGGAATGCCTAAAGGCGTCAGGTTGAGCCATAGCAATTTAATTAATAATGTCGCCGCCAGTGCCCAGAGGAATAATCTGACCCAAGATGATATCTCCTTGAACTGGCTTAACTTAGACCATGTTGGCTCTCTGGTACGCTGTTGTATTCGGGATGTCTATGTCGGTAACCTGCAAATCCATGCTCCCGCTAAAGCTTTCTTGGAAAATCCCCTCAATTGGTTGGATTGGATTGAAAACTATCGGGTTACCTTTGCCTGGGCTCCTAATTTTGCCCTAGGTTTGATAAATCAGAAAATAAATCAGAAATCCGTTGCTAACAGCCACCGGAAATGGGATTTATCTTCCCTCAAATCTGTATTAAGTGTGGCTGAGCCGATTGTACCTCAAACTGCAAAGCGATTCTTGCAGTTGCTTTCTCCCCATGGGTTATCGGTCAATGCCATGCATTCAGCTTGGGGAATGTCTGAAACCTGTGCTGCTGTGGTATTTTCCCATCGGTACTTGTTGAATTTACCGTCGGATAACCAGTCTGTTAACCACTCTGTTGTAGAAGTTGGCAGACCTGTGCCTGGCTTTTCTGTGCGGATTGTGGATGCACTCGGACAAATAGTTGAAGAAGATACAGTGGGTCAGGTACAGATTTCTGGTCCGATGGTTAGTGATGGTTATTACCAGAATCCTGAGCTAAATCGAGAAGCCTTTACACCGAATGGATGGTTAAAAACCGGAGATAATGGTGTACTGCGTGACGGACGTCTCACGATTACCGGTCGAGAAAAAGATGTCATTATTATTAATGGTCTCAATCACTATAGTTATGAAATCGAAGCAGTGGTTGAGCAGGTAGAGGGGGTGATTCCCTCTTACACAGCAGCTTGCGGAATTCGACAACCAAGTAAAGATACTGACCAATTGGTGATTTTCTTCCATACTGATTGGTCTGAGGATGACCAGTTAACCCCATTACTCCAGGACATCTCCACTGAGGTGGTTAGCAAACTAGGGGTGAGTCCGAGTTATCTTATTCCTCTACCAAAAGAGGCAATCCCCAAGAGTTCGATTGGGAAAATTTTGCGATCGCAACTCAAGGAGCAGTTTAACGCTGGTGAATTTGACCCGATTCTCAAAAAAGTTGATTGTCTTCTGGGTAATGAGAATACCCTTCCAGACTGGTTTTATCGTAAAGTTTGGCATCGAAAAGAAGCAGTCACCTTAGGTAGGACACCTACAAATGGTCGAACTCTGATATTTCTAGACTCCTTGGGATTAGGAGAAGTATTGTGCTCCAAGCTAGGTAAAGACCAATGTGTAGCAGTGGAACCCGGAGCCCCCGGAGCCGATTTTTTGCGACTTACAGGTGCCCAACTTACAGATGCCCAACTTACAGACAACCGCTATTCTATTGACCCCACCAATCCTGATCACTATCAGCAATTACTGAAGTCGTTGGTGGAAACCGACCAACCCATCGCACAGATTCTCCATTTGTGGACCTATGACGAGTATCGGGGAGAAATTGAGTCATCCGAAGCACTAGAACAAGCTCAGAATCAGGGCACTTACAGTCTACTATTTTTAATTCAGGCTTTGGATGGTTTGAAGTCACAGTTGAATTCACCCTTGAGAATTCTCAATTCAGAAGTCCAGTTGACTGTGGTTTCTAGCTATACACAGCCTACCTCGCCCCAGGATGACATTGCCTATGAGAAAAGTCCGATTCTGGGTCTGATCAAAACCTGTCCGAGAGAACTGCCTTGGCTGAACTGTCGCCATATCGATATACCTGTGGATGACCACCACATTAATGGGTTTCATATCCTGCGGGAAATGGCTGTATGTCAGAAAGAGCGAGAAGTAGCATACCGCAATCGCAACCGTTTGGTACCCTTACTCGAAAAAGCTGACCTACCCCAACTCGAAAAACAGGAATTGCCCTTTAAGCAAAAGGGAATGTATTTGATTAGTGGAGGTTTGGGAGGGATTGGAGTAGAAATTGCTAAATTTCTCCTAAACCACTATCAAGCTCGTCTGCTTTTAGTCGGTCGAACCCCCTTACCAGAGCCGACTACCAAAGGAAACCATTTAAAGGATGGAAATGGGTTAGCACCTGCCGTCAGAGCCTATCAAAACCTAGAGCAACTGGCCGAGCAACTGGGAGGAGAGATACGCTACGAGGCCGTGGATATTTGTGATTTAGCTCAGTTGCAACAGGTGGTTGAACGAGCCCAGTCTGACTGGCAAGCTTTCCTTGAAGGGGTCATTCATTTGGCCGGAATTGCCCCAGAACATTTTTTAGTAGAGGAAACCCGCAACAGTTTTGCTGCTACACTTCGTCCCAAGCTTTTAGGGTCGTGGGTACTGCATCAACTAATTAAAGATAAGCCAGACAGTGTTTTTATCAGCCTTTCTTCCGTGCTAGCCTTCTTTGGGGGAGCGACAATTGGTGCTTATGCTGCCGCTAATAATTTTCTAGAGTGCTTCTGCTACTACCAGCGGCACAAGACCTTGGTGCGCAGCTACTGCTATGGCTCAAGCACATGGGTTGAGACCACCCTCAATCGGAGTAAACAGATTAGGGAGTCCCGTCGTGCCTTAGGTCAGTACGGAATTTTCAACCAACAGGGAATCAATTCTATTCTCGCTGGGCTGCACCACGACCAACACTCCCTGATTTTGGGTTTGGATGGCAGCAATCCCTATGTTAGACGATACACCCAACAGCCACCATACCATCGGCAGCGGGTATCGGTATATTTCACGGCGGTTACAGAACTATCTGTTGCTCAGTTGCAGAGGTTAGAGGCATTCGTTCCTTTTGGAACCTCTATCACCCCTAAGTTTCAGCAACTCCAAGCTATGCCCCTAACTCCCGCAGGTGAAATCGACCGAGAGCAGTTGATTTCACCAAGCAAGGATACTGAAAACGTCTTGCCAGTAACCGATATAGAGCGTCAACTGGCTAGCATTTGGCAGAAGGTGTTGGGAGTTTCCCAGATTGGCATCGATGACAACTTCTTCGGGTTAGGAGGAAATTCCCTCCTAGCTGTGCAGCTATCTAGTGAGATTGAGAAGACCTTCGGCAAACAACTGCCCCTAGCTGCTCTATTCCAAGCACCAACCATCAAGCAACTCGCTCAACTTCTGTGCCAGTCAGAATGGTCATCCTCTTGGTTTTCCCTAGTGCCCATTCAACCTAGTGGTTCCAAGCCAGTTGTGTTTGCGATTCACATCCTTGGGGAAGGGTTTATATACTACCGCGATTTGGTACGTTATCTTGGTTGGGACTATCCAGTTTATGGACTAAGTTATGGACTAGCAGCGGCTACTAACGCCAACAACATCAATACCAAACCGGGTATAGGTAATGGACTCAAGGAGTTAGCCGCTCACTACATTGAGGAAATGCGACGGTTTCAACCCGAAGGGCCTTATTTTCTACAAGGGGTATCCCTCGGAGGTCAAATCGCCTTTGAAATGGCTAAGCAGCTTGATGCTCAAGGTCAGACTGTAGCAATTGTTGCCTTGTTTGATAGCTATGCTATTGGTTATCAGTGGAAGCCCTACGAAAATACCACCGTCTTACAACGGTACACTTTATTTTGGATACAAAAACTACAAACCTATTGGAATAACCTTTGGAGACTTGAACCTCACAAAAGGCGAGCTTATTTGTCTGAGAGAATCAGAGCGTTTGTCAGACATTATAAATCTGGAGCATACAAACGGCAATTCCAGTGGTTTGCTAAAAAGTCTAACTTATCTACCGAACCTGCTTTACCAAACCCTAATTTGGTTGATGGCATCTCAGATATCCAAAATGCTAACTACGAGACTCAACCATCTGAGCTGTCATCAGTCTACCCAGGGAAAATAACTCTCTTTCGAGCTAAACAGCAACCTCCAGGACATTACCATGACCCTCTTAATGGTTGGGATGGTATGGCAGCTTCTGGCATTGAAGTTCACCATATTCCTGGTGATCATATCTCAATGATGCTAGAACCCAATGTCCGGGTTTTGGCTGAAAAATTGAAAGCTTGTTTAGATAAGCTTTAAGAAACTATTAAGGATGAACTATGAAAAGGGAGTCGGGAGTCGGGAATCGGAACCCACCCCTAACCCCTCCGAGGAGGGGTTAGGGAATCGGGAATCGGGAGTGTGGGGAGAGAGGGGAGTGTGGGAAGAATTTTCCACAACAGATGCAGCGCCGACCTGAGACGGTTTCCCCATCAGCAACGGTTGTGGTTTGTCCCATTAGCAACTGCATCTTGAGGGGGGAAGAAAATTGACTGTACCTGATAAATATCAGAAACGCTATAAAAATATTTCCTATCTCCCCATCTCCCCATCTCCCCATCTCCCCATCTCTCCACACCCCATCTCCCCATCCTCACAGGGGTAGGTTTTTTACATTTGGGTCGGGAGTCGGGAATCGGGAGTCGGGAATCGGGAGTCGGGAATCGGGAAAAGCGGGAAATGGAGAGAATTATCCCGGAAAATAGTGTATAGTTTGATACATATTTTGAGGAATTTCTACGTAATCAAAGTACCTACTCGCCCCTTTGTAAAAAACCTACCCTTATGAGATCTCCCCATCTCCCCATCTCCCCACACCCCACACCCCACACCCCACACCCCACACCCCATCTCTCCACATACGCTAGTTGAGTCTATTACCTTATATATATATGCTTCCCTTCTTCAGAGGCATTTTGCGATGCTCTGTAGGAGCCGCTGGGTGAACGCAAAAGCGAATATTATATGAACAACCAATCAGTCAACTTAACAGCTAAGAAGACTAACAGCAAGCTTACTATCCTATTTGATGGGGGGTCTCGTGGGAATCCTGGCATAGCTGGTGCTGCTGCTGTTATTAAACAACCGGGAGCTAAAACCATTAGCGTTAGTCAATTTTTTCCTCATGCTACCAACAATGAGGCCGAATATACCGGAGCCATTCTTGGGTTGGAGAAGGCTTTGGAAATCGGTGCTGGGCAGGTAGTCCTAAAAGGAGATTCTCAACTGGTTATCAATCAGCTTAAAGGTACCTGGAGAGTTAAAACACCCCACTTACGACCGTTATGGACAAAAGCTAAGTCACTTCTGAACCAGTTTGACTCTGTTCAATTAGAGTGGATTCCCCGAGCACAGAATTCAGAAGCCGATGCCGTTGCGAATCAGGCTATGGATCAACGCAAAGGGGTTAGCGCTGTAAGAAAGAAAGCAACTGAGTTGCCCAAGGTTCAACCTTCTTTACCAAAACTTGCTGATCAGTTCTCTGAGTTGCCCAAGGCTAAACCTGTACCAAAACTTGCTAACCAGATCTCTGAGCTGATTGCCCTCGGAAAAAATGCTAAATTTAAAGATTTTCTTAAGTTAAAAAGTGGTCGGGATGAGTTTACTAGCAAGCGATTCCCCACCCTAAAGGAAATGGTACCTAGTCCTGTTCAAGATGCGATCGCATCGGCTATGGCTGATGCCGATGAATCTACCTTAGCCAGGGTATACCGCTGGTATCTCAGAGGATTACCGGTAGACCTAGCAATTAGAAAAGTCCAGGTCGATTTAGAAGTATCTGAAAATATTATCCAGCGTCGTCAAAAAAATCAACAAACCTTTGAATTATAACACATGATTATCCCTCTAGCAATCCTAGGGAATTTGTAACAAGTAAAAACTTTGATCAACCCCTCAGTACTTAGTAATTAGGACTAGATTTATACAAAATGCGACTGGTTCAGAATTAGGATTGCGATCGCAACCGTGGCTTTTGCCTGTGATCTATATCATAGGCGGAAAGCAAAAGATGAGTTACTATTGTGGGTACCAGATTTGGGTAGCAGATGTGGGTACCAGAGTCACCTGGCCAGGTGTAGGGTTAAGCTCAAACCAAAAAAAATACTAAAGAGCTATTGTTGAGAGTTCCTGACAGGATAAATAAAAGCTATCTATAAGTGCTTCACTACAGTAGTAGAAGCTCAGAGCTAATCCAACAGGAGTTCAATAAATTGGTTACTCAGAAACGGTGACCCCAACTAGGGGATTTGACGATCTGGTGCTTGGGTAGGCAGAACAAAATGTCTTTCACCTTGCCATCTTTGATCTTGCCACTCGTCAAAGACTTTTTATTTATTGCAATAAATTGGTTAAGTCATGGAAGCACATCGATTACATCAAGCAATCAACTATCAAAATGTCATGGAAATCTTAGTGGCTCAGGAAATAGAGCTTCAAAAGTCTCGACTTTCCCCAAAGCTAGCTAAGTATATAAACCAGGTAGAAGTGGCTACCTACGCCCTCAATCGTTTACCACCTCTGTATGCTTCCTGTGAAGAGGGGAGGCGTCAGCAGCAGTTAAAGGGACACAAAAAACTAAGGCAGCAGATTACCACTACTGTGCGTCAAGCCTTTGCTGCGGTGCAACGAGACCCGATCAGGCTTTCTACACCAATTAGACCAGAAGAAGAAACTGAATCTCTAGCCGCTAAACTGGCTCTGCAAGAAATCCGGGAATTACTCAAAAATCAGGAAATAACATGGTATAACCTGGTCAGTATTGTCAGGCAAACCCTGATTCGAGCAACTCAGGTCAGAAAAAATCGGCAAAAAGAGCAGTCAAGAGACCCAATTTATGGTTGGAATGACTCTGGTTACCAGCTCTAACTTTGCGTTCGCGTAGCGTGACCTACGGTCAATCGCGTTTACAGCTTTACCTGTTAATAAGTTAACAGGTTGACCGGTTGATCAGTTGAAGGTTGACAAGTTGAAGGTTGACCGGTTGATAAGTTGAAGGTTGACAGGCTATAGTCTCCAAACCAGCGTTTTATATTTATTGATAACTTGTAGATATAAGGTACACAGGATTTTTTCCCTCTTACCTCCTCCCTGCTCCCTAAAACCCAAGACGAAACTACCTAACCCAATTTAAAACTGTTATAATGCTGCACTTTAACTATTCTACTGTGATCAATGCACCAGTTGACATAGTTTGGAACTTTCATGAGCGAGATGATATACTCGATCTGCTCACTCCACCCTGGCAACCAATCCAGGTGATCCGTCGTGAAGGAGGTTTAGGGATTGGAGCAGTTTCGGAATTTCGGATTTTTGTTGGTCTAATTCCCTTACAATGGAATGCTGTTCATACCGAGTATGAGCAATACCGACTCTTTAGTGATCAACAAAAAGAAGGACCCTTTGACTATTGGGTTCATCGCCATCAATTTATTCCAGAAGACCAGAAAACTCGGCTAACTGATTCCATTGAATTTGCTTTACCAGGAGGAGCGTTAGTGGAAGAAATGTTTGGTTGGTTAGTAACGCTGCAATTAGAGCAAATGTTTCGCTATCGCCATGAGGTAACCCAACGAGAATGTTCTAAGTTGGTGAATTGAAAGGTAAACATTTTATAAAAGTAGGGAACAGGGAACAGGGAACAGGGAACAGTAAATGTTGCGTAGGGTGCGTTAGTAACGCACCACCGGATCAAACAGCTTTTAGGAGATGCACCCGGCAATAGGCAATAGGCAATAGGCAAGAAAGTATATAGGGATTTTACCACTACCATTAATACAAATCTCCCCATCTCCCCATCTCCCCATCTCCCTATCTCCCCACACTAATCCCCTGTTTCATCTAACAACTTCTCCATCATTTCCTCTAATTCTTCCTGTGAATCCTTGGCGAATTGGACACTAGTAATAGTCCCCAAAACTCCCCCCGATGCTGTCAGGCTTGCTTCCGACACTTTGTTACTATAAAACAATCCGACACCAAATAAAGTCATCAACGCTGATGCAGCAGTTACACCAAGAGCAAGGTTGTAACTATGTCGTGCTTGTCGTAATAATTCCAGAATAATTTCTTCTTTGATATTACGGGAGTCATCGTTGTTTTGTGGCTTCTTATTAAAATTAAAGGGCATTGTTAGTCTCCTCAATCTTCTATCGTTTGCTGCTGATATTCGTATCCTATTCAGAGGAAACTATCTACGCCAAGGGCAAATGGGTTTAGTTGATGTTAGCCTTTGCCCTATTGCTGTAATCAGACTTACGAAGTTAGTCGGTTTTGCCCCCCTGCCCCCCAATTTTGGGGGGTAATCAAGTCAAAGTCCCCCAGAATTGGCGGATTTAGGGGGCGTTGCGTAAGTCCTGTGTAAAATAGATTAGGGCAAATAGGTTAATCAAGAAAAACCTATCTGCCCTAGTTGGTGAAATTCCCAGTAACCACGAGTTACATAACTCCCGACTCCCGACTCCCGACTCCCGACTCCCGACTCCCGACTCCCGACTCCCGACTCCCGACTCCCGACTCCCGACTCCCGACTCCCTGCTCGCTGCTCCCTGCTCCCTGCTCCCTACTCCCTAAAATCAAAATGCGTGAATCTGACAAAGTGCGATCGAGTCAGCAAGGTAAAGCTAGACTCAAACAAGCTTACAAAGACGCTAGACTAACTCAAGAGAAACTAGCACAGCATGCCCGTGTCTCTGTGGATACCGTTAAGCGCTTGCTTGGTACTAAAGATTGTCCCCATGGAGTAGAAAGATGGGCAGTTAGAAATATTTGCAACGTTCTAAAGATTAAACCAACTGATATCGTTGACAAAAAAGACTGGGAGCCTCAACAGCAGTTACCACCAGAGTTTGAACAACTTATTCAAGACAAAACTCACTTATTTTGCGGACGTCAGTTTGTCTTTAAGGCTATTGAAGACTTCTTCAGCAACACTACTCATGGCTACTTTACTGTTATTGGTGATGCCGGGATGGGTAAAAGCGCCATTGCTGCTAAGTATGTATTAGACAACCCAGACGCTATTTGTTTTTTTAATAGTCGTGCTGAGGGCATGAATCGTCCAGAATTATTCCTCAGGAAAATCCGTCAACAATTGATCACTCGTTACCAGTTGTCAGATGCTCAAGATGCTGATTTATCAGCGTTGTTGGCTAAGGTTAGGGAAAAATTATCTGCCGGTGAACGGTTGGTGATTGTTGTGGATGCCTTGGATGAAGTTGACCAAGAGGGATCTGGTAATCTTTTATATTTACCGACTATTTTGCCAGACGGTGTTTATTTTATCCTGACCAGAAGACCGTATAATCAGAATGAGAAAAGGCTGCGGTTATCCCCGAGTACACCAAGCAAAGAATTGGATTTAAGGGAAAAGTCTAAACAAAGCAATCAAGATGTAAAAGAGTATATTTGGCAATTGCTTAATCATAATAACTATAAACAGGGGTTGAGTCAGTGGATTAACCAGCAACGTGCCCTCTCTAACCAGGAATTTGTAGAACAAATTGCCGTAAAAAGCGAAAATAATTTTATGTATTTGCGCTGTGTGTTGCCAGCCATAGCCGATGGCTTTTATAATGATAAACCATTGAATGAATTACCCGTAGGGTTACAAGGCTATTACGAAAACCATTGGCAACTGATGGGGATGACAACCAAGCCTTTACCCAGGGCTAAAATTAAAATTGTTTATGTGATGTGTGCCTTACGTAGTGCAGCTTCTCGTAAAATAATTGCTAACTATTCTAAGCAAGATGAATTCACCGTGCAGGAAGTGCTTGATGGATGGCAGCAATTTTTACAGAAACAAGAAAGCTATCGACCACCACGTTATCGATTTTATCACGAAAGTTTCCGAGATTTTTTGCATCGACAGGATATTGTGCAAGCAGCAGGCGTGATGTTACCTAATATTATTACTGAAATTGCGGATAATATGACAGAAGGGCTGGAGTTATGAGTTTTGTAGGGTGTGTTAGGGGCGGTCGCCCTAATTTTCCGACTCTTCGTGCTTGGTTACGACAGCCAGCCCCGTAACGCACCACCGGATCAAAGATCAAACAGCATGCATTGAGATGCACCCCTTGAATTATGAGTAATCTTCGCAGTTGGTTAGGGCAAAAATCACCAGAGGAAATAGAGCATTTCTTGGGTGATATTCCCCGTTTATGGTTAGAAGGTGGTCAACTTAACAAATTATCTCGTTTGTTAAGTAATTATGAGTTTATAGAAGCCAAACTTAATCATCCTGAATTTGGCATCAAGGCACTGATTGAAGATTATGAGTTGATTAATGATATAGACTTAGCTCATCCAGACTACAGCGAGCAAACGATAAAATCACTGAAGTTAATTCAGGGAGCATTGCGACTATCAAAACATATATTAAGTCAAGATCAAAATCAATTAGCAGGGCAACTTTCAGGGCGTTTACTAGATTGTGATACCCTAGACATTCAACGATTATTACAACAGATACCGCAAACTGAAACTACTTGTTTGCGTAGCTTGACAGCTACGTTAAATCCTCCTACTGGACCCTTACTCTCTACCCTTAGTGGTCATGGTGACTCGGTAAATGCCGTTGCTGTCACACCAGATGGAACCATGGTAATTTCTGCTTCATCGGATCACACCGTTAAAGTGTGGGATTTGAATACAGGTGCAGAAGTCTTAACATTAACAGGTCATACTTCTCCAGTAAATGCTGTAGCGGTTACTCCTGATGGAACTAGGGTAATTTCTGGTGCCTCTGATAATACAGTTAGAGTCTGGAGTTTAGCAACAGGTAAAGAAATACAGAGATTTAACCGTCATAGTCTCCCTGTAGTTGCTTTAGCCGTTACTCCCGATGGCAAGAAAGTGGTTTCAGCATCAATTGCAAACTATGAATCTATGAAAGTCTGGGATTTGGAAACTGCTAAAGAAGAGTTAACCCTAATCGGTCATGGAGACTTAGTGAGAACTGTTGTTATCACCTCGGATAATCGCGTAATTTCTGGATCAGATGATGGAACTATCAAGGTTTGGAATTTAACAAATGGCAAAATGCTTTTCAGGAAGATACATGGGCAGAAAGATTTCCAGGGTCGTGTAAATTCGGAGCCAGTATATGCAATGGCAGTTAGTCGTGACGATAAGTGGCTAATTTCTGCTGGTTCTAGTCATAAGGCTACAAACATTATTATAATCTGGAATTTAGAAACGCGAACAAAAGCTTTCACCCTTGAAGATGATAACAATCCTATTAGTGCTCTTGATCTTACACCTGATGGTAAACAAGTAATTTCTGCTTCCTTCGATAATACTATTAAAGTTTGGAATATAAAATATCAAGAAAAAAAATTAACTTTTATTGGTCATGATTACTCAATCTATGATATAAAAGTAACACGAGATGGTAATAAGATTATTTCTGCTTCAAAAGATCAAACACTCAAGGTTTGGAATTTAGAATTCCAAGATCAACACATTCAAGTAATAGAAAATAAAAATTCAGTAAATGATGTTACCATTACTCCTGATGGCAAGCAAGTAATTTGTGTCTCAAAAAATAAAATCATAACAGTTTGGGATTTAGAACAAAAGAATATACTTTATGGTTTTTATAGCAATCACAACTCTAACTATAATCTTGTCATAAGAAAAAGTCAAATTTTTGAAAAATATATATTGCTTTTTTATTCATGGTTGAAAAGAGTATTTTCGATATTTTTTGTAATATTATTTCCTATATTACTTGTGAGTATTTTTATTATTATACTGACTAAATATCCAGAATTTAGTATATTAATTGCATTAACTAATATACTAACAGCTCGGCGACAACTATTCAATTTTTTAAATATTTCTGAAAATAATATAAATAATCTACCAAAAGAGTTTTACAAAAAAATATCTAAACAAAAAATAAACTTATCAAAATATAGCAAATATTCGGATATAACAATTGACTTAAGTCAAGCTTATGAAAGCAATAAAATTATTGAATTAGGGATTCCACCCAATAACTTTTTGCTTTGTATAACTAATAAAATTCCGTTATCTTATCATTTTTTTACTGTTTGGAATTACACCGAAATAAAGAGAATTTGCGATTTTTTATCAATAGCTCAATATTGCTATATTTATTTAATTTTATTGATATTTGTTATTTACCTATTAAGTATTATATCTTTCTTTTTATATATTCCATCTTTATTTTCAGATTGGATTATACTTTTATTACTTTTTTCATTGTTAATTTCATTATATTTACTTGATCAACTATTGTATTCTATAATAACCTTCATATTTTATGATTCCGCAACAACTCTATCAATCACGCCAGATGGCAACTATGTAATTTCTGGTTCAACTAACAGCACTATTAAAGTGTGGCATCTCGAAACCAAAAAATTACGTTTTGTCCTCAAAGGTCATAACCTGGAGATAACTAGTTTAGCTATCACCTCAGATGGTAAGTATTTGGTTTCTGGCTCCAAGGATAAAACTATCAAACTTTGGAATCTAGAAACTAGAAAGGAATGTTTCACCCTTAAAGGTCATAGCGATTCAATCAATACTCTCGCCGTAACCCCTGATGGTAAGTACGTCGTGTCTGGCTCCAAGGATAATACTATCAAAATTTGGGATTTGGAAAAGCGAGAGGAAATGTTTACCTTTACAGGTCATACCGACTCGATAAATCGGATCAAGGTAACATCCAACGGTAAGCTAGTGATTTCTGCATCTTCCGATAAAACACTCCAAGTGTGGGATTTCGAGACTAGGGAAGTTATTGCTACGTTTACTGGAGAAAGTGCCATCAACTGTTGTGCCGTTGCACCGGATGATGTAACCATTGTCGCAGGGGATGAAGGAGGAAATATGCATTTTCTGCGCTTGGAGGGAGTGGGGAGTAGGGAGTAGGGAGTAGGGAGTAGGGAGTAGGGAGTAGTAATAATAGTTGATTCTTTGTTGATGCAGTCGCTCATGAATGTTGCTAGGTACTATAGGGAAAAGTGTTCTGTCAATTTCTTTTGCTTAAGGGAGATCAAGCTAATGCCAGAATCGTCTCTGCCAATAGGGTTTACCCACAAAAAAGTCAACAAGAGCAACTTTACGATCTAGATGCCAAATGTCAACATGGGAGATGAATTACTGAAAAATCTTATTTGGGTGGGACCTTCAAAAAAGGAACTGTTAGGGTTTCCTGAAGATGTCATCGATGAAGTTGGTTACATTCTCTATCGGGTTCAAAAAAACAAAAATCATCCTCATATTAAACCTTTGAAAGGATTAAATGGAGTGTTAGAAATTGTCACCGATTATAAAACAGATACTTACAGAACAGTATATGCTGTCAAACTTGGGAATACTATATATGTTCTCCACGCCTTTAAAAAAAAGTCAAAAACAGGTATTAAAACCCCAAAGCAGACTATGAATTTAATTAAAGAACGCCTAAAACAAGCACAAGATATTGCTAAACAACAAGATTAATAGCACCAAGGATAAAATAATGCCAGATTATACTGTAAGCTCAGGTAACATTTTTGCAGATTTAGGATTTATTAATGCTGAAGAAAAGTTGGCTAAGGTTAAACTAGCTTCACTCATTTACGATCTGATTGATGAAAGACAACTGACTGATTCAGATGTAGCTATGATTTTAAAAATTGAGCCTCCTCAATTCATGGATTTAAAAAATGGTCGCTTGCAAGGGTTTTCCTTGGAAAAGCTATTATTTTTTTTGGTAGCATTAGGTCAAACTATTGAAATTAGCGTCAGTCCAAAACCCGAAACTGTATCTAGTGGGAAGATACAAGTAATCCGTCAATCTTATGCTTGAATGTAACCGTTGAAGGGGTAAGTGACTGTTGGGCTCCCGACTCCCGACTCCCTAAAAAAAATCGGTCAAGCGCGTAGCGCATTAGCTGACAGCTGACAGCTGATAGCACCTCAAGTAGCGTGCGCATAAGCTGAATGCTTACGATTAGATTAATTAACAATCCCTTCACCTATACCAAAACCAGTATACTGGCGTACTTCAGGTTCATGAAAAGCTAAAATAATATCCTGTTTTGGAACTCCCATTTCCACTAATCGGTTGGCAAGTCCTTCTTCGGTGCCGTCATGCTGAATCCAAATTTTTCCACCCTTGATATCAACATGTAAAATACAGCCAAAATCACGTTTATTGCCACGCCAACCAACATAGAGCAGTTGGTAGTGATCCTGCTCTGTATCAAAGACAGTCTGAACCTCGTACTCTGGTGCAATTGTTTGCCGTGAAGCCCGTTGAGCACGTTCGGAAAGAAGATGTCGAATATACTGGCGATATTGCTCTACAGCCATTGAACAATTACCTCCTGTTTCACATCATAAATTAGTAATCTAATCTGATAACGATCAACTGCTGCCATGATGAAGCGTCGCTGGAAAAAACTCTCATAAATTGGCTCTCGCACAGCCAAATAAAGCTGGCGATTGGCTTCCATCCTTGCCAGTGCATCTCGGTAGTTGAGGAATTGCCCCAATGCCATATGAAAGTCGGAAACCTTGGATGGGCTGATAAAACTTTTGACTTCAACAGCAATTTTCTGATTTTTTCGTTCTGCTGCTAATAGTTGTTCCGCTCCTAAATCAATCTCAAAATAGACATCATCGATCCTAATTTCGTAAGGGTCTGCCGTAATCGTCCAGTTGTCTTTTTCTAAAGCAGTTCTAACAACAAAATGAAACCGATCTTTGACCATATCAACCTTTTCAGCATAGATCGTTTAACCCCGTCTACGTTAATTTAATAAACCTAGGGATATTGCAGTCTCTCCCTGCTGATTCGCACTTGTCTTGCACTCCTTCAGACATATCAGACTATTTAGAGGGCACTACATTGTATTGTATATTATACGAATCCCTTTGTACCTCATGGGAAACAGAATTGCTATATTTGGCCTACCGACTCCCGATTCCCGACTTCCTAAAAAAAATCGGTCAAGTTTGGTTAAACCCAATTCTTGACCGCATTCAAGTTTTGAATATGTCACAAGAACAGCTTTAGCTGTACTTATATGATAACAACTCCAAATCGACTATGACATTGTTGTTGAGTTAGTCAGCAACTGCTGGAAACCAACAACATCCCAACTCATACTGCTTCATCCTGCTTCACAAAACAATTTTCGCAACATAACCCTCACGATTCCTGTGGGCCAGGGATTTTCATCCCTGGCAAATTCCTATCCTAGTCTACATAAAAGTATCGAATGAAAAACGTCATCACCTGACCAGGTTTTCCGGTAGGCTCCGGAGTGCTCCATTCGTCCGGGTGTGCATACTTAAGGGCATACACCGCATTAATGGTATTGCGAACCTGTTCAGGAGTACCGACCAAGACGTGCTTGGCTTTTTTGCACTTACGGCATTGGTCACCAGAGTTTTCTGGGGAATTAGGATTGTTGAGATTGTCATCTGAGTTGGGATTAATGTTGTTAGTCATTTGGAGTTCCGTGTTTGAACTAGGTATAATATTAATATATTAATTTATTGACTAATTGTCAAGGGGTTTGGGAATTTTTTTTTATTAATAAATAAGGAATCGGGAATCGGGAATCGGGAATCGGGAATCGGGAATCGGGAATAAATTAATCGTAGGGTGGGCAGTGGTTCAGACGGATAATATCAGGTTGTAATAGATTTAATCGGCACTGCCCACCCTACATCTGCTCCGAAGTCCCTGCTCCCTTTTCCCTAAAACCCAATCCTAATGTCCCGATAAACTAATCAGTAAAACTCCCAATACCATAATTGCTGCTCCAGTTGCTCTTTCCTGAATTCCCGGTTCTTTAAAAATTAGACATCCTAAGATTACACTAATTAAAGCACTCATGCGTTTAACAGCAATCACGTGGCTAACAAAGGTCATTTCGAGAGCTGTCATTTGGCACAAAATTGCTCCAGCCTGAAAGAAACCAATAGGAACTATAGACAGTAATTATTTTGGAATTTGGTTTAATTTACCTCTTGATTTATACAGCATAATAAATCCCATCCCTGTGGCAATAAAGGTATGCAGTGCAATTGCCCAAAATATTGGTGAAGAATTTTCTACCCCCACCTTATCAACGTTGGCCGTAATACTAAAAATTACAGCTGCGGTTAACATTAACTTAGGACCTCGTTGCTTCAGTAGCCCTTTAAAAGGGGCGAGGTAACCGTTTCTTTTTTCTTTCAAATTCAAGCTATAAGACCCAAGTACAATCATCATAATCCCTACCATATCTAAGGGGGTAGGATATTCTCCAACAATGATTGGGGATGTCACTAATAAAAATAACGGGGTAAAGGTCACAAAGGGAACGGTAATGGATAAGTCAGAGCGACTCAATGCTTGGATATACAAGCTCATGGCCACCACATTCAGAGACCCTCCTACCATTAATGCTAAGCCAAAATCTCGGCCTAGTTCGGGAATTTCAATAACAAAAAGGAGGGGGAGTAAAACCGGCAAAGAAAAAAAGAATAACGCCCAAGAAACAATGTAAGCATCAACATTTTTGAGCCCTCTCTTACTGGTCAAATCCTTGCCAGAAGCAAAAAGAGCTGTTAGACTAGCGAATATCAACCAAAGCATAGTAGTGCTAACGTGTAGTTTAGTCAGAATAGAGATAATGAGTGAATGACGGGAGCATGTCAATTTTGTTAATCCCTGATTCAGATCCCCCATTATCCCCCTTAAAAAGGGTTAATTGTGAATATAATTATCCCTTAATAAGGGTTAATTGTGAATATAATTATCCATTTTTAAGGGTTAATTGTGAATATAATTCCCCCTTAATAAGGGAGACTTGTGAATATAATTATCCCTTAATAAGGGAGACTTGTGAATATAATTCCCCCCTTATTTAAGGGGGGCTAGGGGGGATCTATGTACATAATTACAAAGGTGACATGCTACCGAGAATGACAGACTTAACTAGCCTAGCTTAAGACATAAGTTAAGCTATAGTTAAATTCCGGGTGGTTAACTGTTGACTGTTGACTGTTGACTGTTGACTGTTACCCGTCACTAAGCAACCCTAGAAAAGTAGATAAGTTAACTAAAACAGTTACTAAAACAGTTAACTGCATATCAGCAGAAGCAGTTAGCGATTAAGCATTCAGCCGTCAGCCGTCAGCCGTCAGCTAAAAGCTCACGCGTGCGCGTTCAGCTTAAAAAAAATTTCAAGTCTGGGGAAAAGCCCTTGGCCGTTGGCCACGCTACGGGAACAGCGTGGCACAGCCTTCGACGCTATGACGTAACTCAGCATTATTCGAATGGTTACCTTTTTTATTCAAAAGCTGTTAGGTTTAGCTTTCCCATAACCCATAACCCATCAGCTGATAGCTGATAGCTGAATGCTTACGTTAGCGATCGCACTGACGCAGTTAGCTTTTAAATCATCATTTGTTAACCCTATATCCCCATCAGTCCTAACAGAATGTAAGCTAAGGCACATTTAGCAATGGTTAACTAGTGCTTAACTAATGGTGGAGGGTTGGAGCAGCTAGATGGGTAAAGGGGATAGGGTCAAAGCGATGTAGTCGGCCAAAGGGGGAAACCCCCACTCGCCCTTTGCATCAAGACAATGAACAATTTTATTTTATAGTGACCTCCGGAGAACTCAACTGGTATATTATGGGCGGGTGTGTTCACCGAAAAGGGCACATCTGTAAATTCCCTACTTCGACACACAGGTATTAAGTCATGCAAACACAATTCTTGATATCGAATCAGAGTATGAACAAATATATGAGGTTAACTACCAAATTATTAGTCCTGGTTGCTCTCCTAGGAGCAGTTAGTGCTTGTAAGGGTCGCCAAATCGAAGAGGCTCCCCAGAGTGCAAATCAAGTAGAACCACTTCCTGAACCTGAGGAACAAAAGGCTTCTCGCTTTAACATTCCCTTCTTTAATCTGGGTAGGAACCAGGATGAGGCAACACCAACTGATCCAGAAGTGTCAGAAGACCCATCAATTACAGAAGGGGAAGCACTGAGTATTCAACCAGAGCAACCGTTCGAACAAGCACAGGCAAATACAACTAATACCTTTGCCGAGCCAGAGGAGGATACTGTTGCTCAAGGAACTACCGTGATCAGTGAGTCTAGTGCTCCAGCGAGTACAGCAAGCTCAGCAACTACAGGAAGTTCTGGTACAGTAGTATACGAAGATAATGACCCCATACCAGCTCTATGGTAAAGGGCAGCACCTGTAGTTGTTTAAAAGGTTGGGGAAGAGATTAGGGATTGGGGATTAGGGGATGGGTGAAAAGGAGAAAGGATGAAAAATAAAGGATGAAAAATAAAGGTTGAAGTAGAAAGCATGAACAATAAAGGTTGAAGGAAGAAATGGGTTTATCGGACTTAAGGTTGACTAAAAACGTTATCCACAACCTACGAGTTACACTTCCCACTTCCCACTTCATACTTAATAGTTCATTGATACTTCCTCCTTAATAGTTCATCCTTGATACTTCATCCTTGATACTTTCCCCAATCCCTAGTCTCCACTCTCCTTAACCTATGAAAGCAGCAAGTGACATTCTGATTATTGGCGGTGGCATTATCGGTTTAGCGATCGCTGTAGAACTGAAGCGGCGTGGGGCAACAGTAACTGTTGTCACCCGCAATTTCCAAGAAGGTGCCACCCTAGCTGCAGCGGGAATGTTGGCACCCTTCTCAGAAGCGCTCCCCATCGGTCCCATGCTAGATTTGGGCCTGTGGTCCCACTCACTGTATCCTCAATGGTGTACCAAACTGGAACAGATGACTGGTGTGGCAACGGGCTATTGGCCCTGTGGCTTTTTAGCACCGGTCTATGAAGGGGCACCAGGAAATCAGCAACAGCAGGTCAGCAACAAAACCGGAGTTGCTGACTGGTTAGATAAAGATACGATTCATTGCTATCAATCAGGTTTAAGCTCAGAAGTGGTTGGTGGTTGGTGGTACCCAGAAGATGCTCAGGTGGTCCCCCAAGCACTCAGTAAAGCCCTGCGACTGGCTGCCCAAGAATGGGGAGTAGACCTACGTGAAGGCATAGCTGTGGAGGCAATTCAGCAACACAATCGCTTAGTCTCTGGGATTAGAACCTCCGCAGGGGAACTCCATGCAGACCATTATGTCCTAGCAACTGGAGCCTGGTCTAATCAACTATTGCCCTTGCCAGTGGCTCCAAAAAAAGGTCAGATGCTGTCAGTAAAAGCCACTAAAAATTATCAACACCCCTTGCCACTACAGCGAGTGTTATTCAGCTCTGAGGTTTATCTAGTCCCCCGTCGAGATGGACGAATTTTGATTGGTGCAACAGTAGAGGATGTAGGTTGGCAGCCTGACAACACTACTGCTGGAATTAACCGTTTGTTAAAATCAGCTATCCGGCTATATCCGGAAATTCAACACTGCTCGATTCATGAGTGTTGGTGGGGATTTCGACCAACCACACCTGACCAATTACCAATTCTTGGCACTAGTCCATGCCAAAACCTGAGCTTGGCTACTGGTCACTATCGCTACGGTATTTTGCTGGCTCCGGTGACCGCTTTGTTGCTGGCTGACCTGATTGAGAAGCAAAAGTCTGACCCATTGTTAGATCAATTTCGATACGACCGACCTTACCATCAACCAGCCTCAAATCAAAGCATTCCTAATCTTAGTCCTAATCTTAGTCATCATCTCAGTGTATCTAGTAACTCCTCCTCAACACCAGTGCTGCACTATAATTCTGCTACGGTCCGGGACTCTCACTCTGACAATGGGACGGAACCACCGGATTTACTAACCATTGCGGGAAAAACCTTTCGGTCTCGTCTGATGACTGGCACAGGTAAGTATGACTCTCAACAGGTAATGGCTAAAAGTATTGCGGCTAGTGGCAGTGAAATTGTAACGGTGGCCGTGCGTCGGGTACAAACTAAAGCACCAGGACACGAAGGGCTAGCGGAATCCCTGGATTGGAGGAAACTGTGGATGTTACCCAATACCGCAGGCTGTAAAACGGCGGAAGAAGCGGTGCGAGTGGCACGGCTTGGTCGGGAAATGGCGAAGCTATTGGGTCAAGAAGACAATAATTTTGTGAAACTGGAAGTGATTCCTGATCCTAAGTATTTACTCCCTGACCCCATTGGTACTCTAGAGGCAGCAGAGCAACTGGTAAAAGAAGGGTTTGCCGTTTTGCCCTATATTAATGCGGATCCCTTATTAGCCAAACGCCTAGAAGAGGTAGGATGTGCGACGGTGATGCCTTTGGGTTCACCCATTGGTTCGGGACAGGGCATCAAGAATGCTGCCAATATTGAAATCATCATTGAGGAAGCTGGAGTTCCGGTGGTGGTAGATGCTGGCATAGGTAGCCCCAGTGAAGCCACCTATGCCATGGAGTTAGGGGCAGATGCTTTATTGATTAATAGTGCGATCGCATTAGCAGGTAATCCTGTCATGATGGCAAAAGCCATGGGAATGGCCACCGAAGCTGGTCGTCTGGCTTACCTAGCTGGTCGTATTCCAGTTAAAAACTATGCTAGTGCTAGCTCACCCCTCACTGGTACCATTACCTAGCTGATCTAGCAGTTCTCAATTAGGTGAGGTACTACGCCCTTGGGGTTGCGCGGGAGTAGGGAGTAGGGAGTAGGGAGTAGGGAGTAGTAAAAAAACCTGTGTACCTGATGATTCTGAGAACTGCTATAAATACATATATCAAATAATTTGTCAAGGTCTAGGACTGGATTAACACTTTAACGTAACAAATCAAGCTGATCAGGAAAACTGAAGAGTAGTTATACCAATTTTTGTTACATTCTTTGTTACATTTATATATATAAAGTAAAAAAAGGTTGTAATCAATGCCATATACAGTAGAAGACGGCGGACGTTTGAACAATTTTGCTAAAGAGCCAAAAGTGTACCAGGCAGAGCCACCCACTGCAGCAGAAAAGCGCAACTACCTGATCTTGGGTGTAACAGCTCTGATTTTAGTAAGTGGCTTGATCTTTGTGGCTTTTTCAGCCTCTGGTGTGAGCTAGGTACTGCACAGAAGAAAGCTGTTGAAAAGCCAATTCAGTTCAAGCGTCCGGTCGCCATTAAAGCTTTTTGATGGCTTCCATCGCTTCTTGGTAATTTTCAGTTCTGCCTTGTTCTTGGAATAAATCAGCCGCTTTTTTGAAATCCTGAATCGCTTCCTCAACCTTATTGAGGTCAAGGCTTGCTAGACCCCGTTTATAAAACGCATCGGCAAAAGTGGGTTCAATTTTTAGAGTTTCTGTGTAATCAGCTACAGCAGCTTGATACTGTTTGAGCTTACTACGAGTTAAACCACGCTGGTAGTAAGCCATAGCATTTTTAGGATTAATCGACACAGCTCGATCGTAATCGGCAATTGCTTGGAAATAGTTCTCTATTTCAGAGTAGGCATTACCTCGACTGAGATAAACCGTATCATTATCGGGTGTCAGAGTAATAGCCTTGGAAAAATCAGCGATCGCTTCGATGTACTTCTTTTGCACAAAATAGGCATAGCCACGGTTGCTATAGGCTTCACCATAGTCGGTTTTAATCTTGATAGCAGCAGTGTAGTTATCAATCGCTTCTTGATAATTCCCCTGAATGTGGTGGACGTAGCCAAGATTGTAGTTGATATCAGGGTCATAGGGTTCCAGCTGCAAAGCCTGTTTGAAATCTGCCATTGCCTCTCGATAATTACCATTATCTAGTTGATCCACGCCCCGGTTGTAGAATTCCACAGCACTCATTCGGGGTATAGTCCTCACAGGCAATTCCGTATTAAAAGGGTCTTTCTCAACAGTGGGTTTTTCAGAATTGGCTGGCTGGGAAGGTTTGGCTTCAGAATCAGCCGGTTTTTCTTGGGAAGGTTGGGCTTGAGTATTAGCTGGTGGCTCTTCGGCAGGTTGGGCTTGAGTATTAGTTGGCTCTTTCTCAGAGGTCGGCTCTTGATTATCTGGCTCAGATCGGATAATCACTGGCACTGGAATTGGCGGCTGCTGAGCATAGACAGTTGCGGTAAAGCCAGTCAGTATTGTGGCAATTCCTAGACTAGAGATAGTTCGATAAGTTGGTTTCATGATTTTCCTTACAAAGCCTGATGATTTCCAGAATTGTTACCGTGTGCAGTTGTCTAAAATCGCTCTATTAGCTTGACTTCACTATCTATCACACATCTGGTGAGTGTCCAACCGGTAACAGAAAATACATAGAGGCAAGTACGATTAGTTAAAGATGAGACAATTAAGCAGCTGAGTTGACGTTCAATAGAGATGCTCAAAGAGATGCTCAAGAAAATTGCACCACTACTGCTGCTAGTGTTGAGTCTGGCTATACATGGCTGCACAACTGGTGCCAGTGGTCTACAAAGCTATGTAGACAGCCTTAAAGGTTATCAGTTTTTGTATCCCAACGGTTGGGTCCCTATCCAAGTGACTGATGGACCGGATGTAGTGTTCCACGATCTTATCGAAAGCACCGAAAATGTTAGTATGGTGATTAGCCCAGTGCCGGAAGGCAAGACCCTTGCTGATTTAGGTACACCCTCAGAAGTGGGGTATCAGCTGCAAAAAAATGCCTTTGCTCCTCCCGATTCTGGTCGCACAGCCGAGTTGGTTAATGCTGAAGCTCGTGAGGTAGCAGACAAGACTTATTACCTTTTAGAATACAACGTCCAACTTCCCAGCCAAGAACGGCACAATCTCGCCAGTGTGGTGGTTAACCGTGGCAAGCTCTACACCTTCAATGCTTCCACGACCGAACGACGCTGGGGTAAAATGAAAAATTTGTTGCAGACAGTGGTTAAGTCATTTTCAGTGAACTAGTAAACAGTTGAAGGTTACAGGTTGTTTGGTTGTTCGCGTAGCGTGGCCAATAGGCCAAGGTTACAGGTTGTTTGGTTGTTCGCGTAGCGTGGCCAATAGGCCAAGGTTACAGTTTGTTTGGTTGTTCGCGTAGCGTGGCCAATAGGCCAAGGTTACAGGTTGTTTGGTTGTTCGCGTAGCGTGGCCAATAGGCCAAGGTTACAGGTTGTTTGGTTGTTCGCGTAGCGTGGCCAATAGGCCAAGGTTACAGGTTGTTTGGTTGTTTAGTTGTTCGCCAAAGGCGTGCTGATCAGGTACAGTCTTTTTTGACGCTGATTTCCGTGAAACCCTCTTGCCTCTTGCCTCTTGCCTCTTGCCTCTTGCCTTAAAAGCATAAGCAATGTCGCTCAAACGTTTCTGAAAATTGCTATATGGATGTGCCGACTTTTGTATTAGCTTCAGCTTCTAGTGCTCGCAGACGATTGTTGCAAACTGCTGGTATTGAACCGGTGGTCTGCCAAAGCAATTTTGACGAATCTCAAGTGCAGCATCCGGAGCCAGCAACGTTAGTGCAGATTCTAGCTGAACAAAAAGCAAAAACTGTTGCTGATCAATTTAGTGACGCTCTGGTATTAGGCTGTGATTCTGTATTGAGTATGGAGGGTGGGATTTATGGCAAACCTCCTAACCCATCTGAAGCAATCGCTCGTTGGCAACAGATGCGAGGGACTACTGGAGAACTCTATACAGGTCATGCTTTAATTGACTTATCTCGGAACAAAACCATAGTGCGCTGTGGTGTAACGCGAGTTTATTTTGCCAATGTAAGCGATCGCGCTATAGAAGCCTATGTTGCTACTGGCGAACCCCTTAAATGTGCTGGTGCCTTTGCTTTGGAAGGTAGAGGGGGACTCTTCGTTGACAAAATCGAAGGCTGTCATAGTAATGTTATCGGTCTGAGCTTACCCCTGCTCCATCGAATGTTAGAGGAACTAGGATATGAAGTTACCGATTTTTGGCTAAGAACTAACAACTAACAACTAAAAACTAATAACGGGTGGATCTCCTAAAAAGCTGTTTGACCCGGTGGTTGGAACCGGCATCTTGGTGGAAGCAGCATCTTGGTGGAACGGGCATATTGGTGGAACCGGCATATTGGTGGAACCGGCATATTGGTGGAACCGGCATCTTGCCGGTTATCAATATTCCCAGACGGACTATCCCAACCCTGGCGACCGATAAAATGATTGCGAGCCCGTCTTATCACGCACCGTACCCAACTAAGGCAACAAAATCCATGACCACTAAAGACGACTTTAAACAACAAATCAAGGCAGGTAACATTAGGGATGCTCTGACCCTATCCCTAGGTGAAGCAGTGGAGTTAGAAATTACGACTTGGGTATCCTCATCTAGCCCAGCTCCTAATTCCTCAGCGGAGCTAGACCAGCCAACCTCTGATTGCCAAATGCGTACTAGCATGAATATTGTTGATGGTGAAATCAACAACGAAGTTGGTTCAGAGTTTATGGGCAATGGGCCTTACACTGAACTGAAGCAATTTCATCTACAGCAGGTAAAACAAGGACGCCAGACTATTCAGCAAAATTTGGAAAATTTGCAACAACTGTTTACGGTTCTGAGTACTACCATGGGTCGGCTACCTCAAGGCTCTGCTCTCGATACTGATAGTGGCTAAGCGTCTATCTTCCAAAAAAGGGAATACTATTTAACACTAAAAAAAATATAAATATTATTGATTTGATCTGCTACTTCCGTGACAGACAAAGTGTTCAGCAGTAATGGGCGCTGCTAAGTTGCTCAACTCGTTATCATCTGATATAAATTTCACCTAAATAATTTAATTAACCGAGTGTTTGTTGACGGTTGACGGTTGGGTGTTCACAGTCACCGAAAAACTCTCAACAACAGCTATATCCTTTAAAGAATCCTACCACTACAACCCAAGGGTGGACGTGGTAATATCAAAAATTCTTCATAATAAGTCAATCTAAACTAAGTTAGAAAACTACCCTAATAAGCGCGAGTGTACTATTATGGCTCCTAGAGATGACTTTAGACAATACCTTAAGACAGGGAACATTAAAGAGGCTCTTGTCCTAGCCCTGAGCGAAGCAGTTGATTTGAAAATTACCACCTGGGTAGCCGACACCAATGCTGATTTAGATGCAGCCCAGGCAAAACCTGGTCATCGTATGTGTACCCGCATTGATACCATTAACGGTGCCATCGACAATGAAGTGGGGGACCAGTTTATCGGCAATGGTCGCTATAGAGAACTGCGGCAATTTCACAATGATCAGGTGGCTCAAGGCAATCAAATTATTCAGAGCAACATCAAGAGTCTGCATAAGCTCTTTGAAGTTCTACTCACTCTAGGTTACCCAACTAGCACTACTGGGGTTATAGAGCCTGAATCCCCTAGGGTTGAAACCCATTTATTGCCAAGCACAGAACCAGTTACTGAAACCCGAGTAGCCATAGAGTCAGTAGAGTCAGTAGAGTCAGTAGAGTCAGTAGAGTCAGTAGAGTCAGTAGAGTCACACACAGAGCATCGTCTCGATACAGTTACTACAGCGGTTTTGGGGACTGGATTGGCAGCAGCAGCCGTTGCCTCTGCCTCGGAGTTAGTAGCAGAACCTCCCCCAGCCGAAGTAGAACCGACTCAGACAGCACCAGAGACACCCCCAACAATCTTTGGTGACCTTGAGTCAGTAACAGCTCCTACCCCAGGGAACCTTGA
This sequence comes from Moorena sp. SIO4A5, assembly GCF_010672005.1. NCBI lineage: Bacteria > Bacillati > Cyanobacteriota > Cyanophyceae > Coleofasciculales > Coleofasciculaceae > Moorena > Moorena sp. SIO4A5. Next base: position 181,009 of record NZ_JAAHHZ010000001.1, read on the forward strand.
TGATTCATTGGTTAATCCCTACACCGTAACTGAGCCGATCATCAAACCTGGATTGGTCGATGAAGTAGTCGATGAAGTAGTTTCTGAGGCTGGCTTGTTTCCAGAGATTACTGAGAGTAATGAATTGCCAGAAACTACTGACTTGGAACAGGAAGAAGCAATAGCAAACTTCCTAGAGGATAGGTGGTCAGAAACTGAGTCAGTTTTGGTACCTCCACCCCCCATTGAAGAGGAAACAGACATTTCTCCTGACTTTCTACCAGATACCGCACCAGAAGTGGAGTCAGTCTTGATAACTCCACCCCCGATTGAAGAGGAAACAGATGCTAGTATTGACTTGCTACCGGATACGGCACCAGAAGTGGAGTCAATCTTGGTACCTCCACCTCCGGTTCTAGAAGAAATCCAGGCTAGTCCTGACACTTTCCTAGAAACTGAGCCTGAACTACTAGAAGTACCCTCCGCAGAACTGGAATCCTCACTGATGCCATCGACAGATAGCACCCAGGCATTAGAAGCGGAAACTGAACAGGACGATTGGGATGACTCGATGTGGGAATTACTGGAGTCGCCTGATCACGAGCTAACTGACCAAGACGTTTCAGATGCAGAAATTGATCAACAATGGCAAGAATTCGTTGAAGAACAATCGGAATCTCAGTTCAAGCCATCCGATGCAGTGGATAATCAAAATTGGGAACTCCTGACATTAGAAGATTTGGAGTTAACGCCCTCATCACCAGAACCCACAACTGAAGCTTCAAACCAGGAATTAGAAGAGGAATGGGGTGATCTGTTTGAAGAAGATACACAACAGATTGATGCAGATCCTAACCTCTTCAGCCTAGAATCATTGGAGCTAGAAGAAAATGAGGATTGGGATGATTGGATGTTGGAACAACCGGAGCACTCATCACTAGAATTGACAACTCCTGAGATAGATTCATTGGATGTCTCTGAGGATAATGAGTGGGATGAACTAACGAAAAACGCGAATCCGTTCACTGCACCAAGCAATCTCAATGGATCAGCAACAGATTTAGAACTTGATGAAGACTGGGATGATTTCCCAACTGATGAACTGGAATCTTATCCATCTCTAGGAAATAGCTTGGAGCTATCGGCACCTTCGGAAAATCCAGATACTTCAGAACTGACAAATAAGCTAACTGATGACCATAACTTTAATCAGGATCAATCTCAAGAGTTAGATCCGTTTCTAGAAATCTCTGATATCACCGATCAATCACAGCAGGCATCTGAAGAACTCATGGAAGATTTGTTTGACTTTCCTGTGGCACAACAGAATGAATCTGAGCCGATCAAACTTGATGATGATAATTGGTCTAGCCTGGAAGAGTCACTATTTATCAAGAAACCACGTAAACAACAGGATTAATCTGGGCGTAATTAGCTTTTTCTGGTGCTAAAGGATAAGCAGTAAGCTTTGCCTGAGACTTCGCCCGTGGCATACACAGATTGCCCTAGGTCGATTTTGATTCCATAGAGGAGTCGAAATCGAGCATTCCTCCACCTATATTTAGGGTAGTTCATATATCATTACCATGGCCGTGACCAAGACCAGAAACCTTAAGCAACCAGCAACTACTGATGCAATATCACCTTTAAAACGAGGTGGGCTTGACCTTGGCGAATTTAATTCGCCACGGGTCGCACCTGATGTTACCTCTAAATTAGGTCAAACCCTTGATGAATTTTATGGCTCTTTGGGGGATGTCTTGATTGACATCACAGCCTTAGAAGTTAACACCATGGTAGTGGAGGAAATTAAGGGAGATAAATTTATCCCCTGGGAAACCTACCGGGATATTTACCCGATCTCAGCAGACTATCTAGAGCAACAGGGAATTCATCAGTCTTTACGCGATCGCTACCTTGAGTTACGTAAAACCTTGGAACTAGAGTACACCGTGCTTTTGAGTGATCCCAATTCACCCTTGTATGATCCCACTGTTCTAGAGCAGGCTAGAGGAGGCCAAGAAATCCTCACCGATCCCACAGTAGAACTGCACCAAATTAACACCCGACTACCAAACCCTACTAAAACCAGCAGTTCTGAGGAAATGCTTCAAGCGCAACAGATTCTTAAGAACAATCGTTTCTTGCGTTGTTTGCGTAAGCTCAGTGAACTGAAAGCAGCACTGGATAGTCGAAATCAGGCATTGCTAAAAACTAATTCACACCAACGGGCAAATGTCAAGTCAATCAATGATTTAATTTGCGCCCAAACTGTGATTCAACTAGATGGTGATGTGATCAACCGCTATGCTCAGGAAATTGTTAACCATCCTGATCGAGATTTGATTCTACACATCCACAAGCAAGGAGTCACTGCTAGTCAACAGCAGTGGAGAGGATTGCTAGAATTTATTTTGGGTTTGGTACAGGCGTCAGTTAGATCGGGTAATGGTCAAGGTTTACCTTGGCGTAATTGATGTATTCTAAGACCAAAGTAAAGATTACGGTTTGCTGATTCTAACCCTTAAAACTTACCACTACCGATTAATTGACATACTCCCGGCGCTGAATTAAAAATTACAGCGCGGGATTCTTAACTACAGTTAATTCTTGATTCAGCGACACCACTTACTGTTTCAAGTTGCCCATCTACAGCAGAGGTGGTAGTCTCCTCAAGCGTTCCCGGTTCCCCGGCAGTTTCCCTATGCCCTAGGGTACTGTTATACTCAACACCTAGAATGTTCATGCCTTTCTTTAAAATATTTAATGCCGCATTCGTATCTCGACAAATTTCTGTTTTACATCTTTGGCATTGATGGGTTCTAGTGCTAAGTGATTTCTTCACTCGATGACCACAATTTGAACAATCTTGGGACGTATAATTAGGAGAAACAGCTATCACTGTCTTATCCCAAACCTTGCCAAAATAGTCTAGCCATTGAGTGAATTGATACCACGAAGCATCAGAAATAGACTTAGCTAAATGATGGTTCTTGACCAGATTTTGTATCTTGAGGTCTTCATATACCACAACATCGTTAGATGTCACTACGCATCGAGCTAACTTAACAGCCCAATCTTTACGTTGGCGTTGAACCTTGCCTCCTAGCGTCGGCAGGCTAGCGCCAACAAATGTGCTTTACCTAATCTAATTCGGGCTTTGTGGTAGTTATTTGATTGGGGTTTCTTCCCCTTCACAAATTTTCTAGATAGCCGTCGTTGTAGTTTCTTGATTCGCTTTTCAGCTCGTCTTAAATACTTGGGATATATGGCGGCATTGTCGTTTTGGTCTTTATAGAAATACTTCAGACCTAAATCAATGCCTACTACATTCCCAGTATAGTTTCCCGGTTCAGACCGATTAGCATCAAAACAGAATTGTGCATAATAACCATCAGCTCGTCTCACCACTCTCACTCGATTAATCTTAAGTCTAAATAGATCTTCTCTGGTCTCATGATTACAGAATAGAGAAAACTTACCCGCTTTAAACCCATCGGTGAAATTAATCGTTAGACAATCTTCTGAAAGTTTCCATCCAGAGGTTTTATATTCAACCGTTCGCGCAGCGTCGGCAAAGCCGTTGCGAGAGTGTTTTTTGAACTGAGGATAGCCTTTCTTTTTGGCTCCTTCTCTACAACGGCGATAAAAGCTAGAGACAGAATTCCAAGCCCTCTCAGAGGCGGCCTGACGCGCCATCGAGTTTAACTTTTTGGCAAAAGGAAACGCACGAGCCAGTTCTTTACATAGCAGAGATAGACGAGCTTTGTTTACATTTGGCTCGTCCCGCCATAGTCTAACTGCTTTATTCCTGATGAACTGTGCAGTTTTTATGGCTTCATCCAAGGCTTGATATTGAACCTTAGACCCGTTTAACAACTTGGCTTCTCTAACTATCATGATTTAATTTTACCATAAACAAACGCAGATAACTAAAAGTTCTGCATTCTTTTTTTTATTGGTCGCAATTCATCCCAACACCAAACTAGCGTTATGGTGTGGGCCTTCTTGCTCCATTAAGGTAAAGCAACGCCATCCTAACCGCAACTCCACTAGTCACCTGTTGAGGAATTAAGCTAATATCGGGATCATCCATCAGCTCAGAACTAATTTCAACCCCTCGGTTAACTGGACCAGGATGGAGAATGTGAACGTTGGGTTGGCAAAGTTGGAGGCGCTCCCGGGTAATCCCATAACGCTGATGATATTCTCTCAAACTAGGCAACAAATGATTCGTCATACGTTCTTTTTGCAGCCGCAAGGTCATTACAAAGTCAGCATCTTTTAGTGCTGGTTCAATCTCCCAGTGAACATAGAGCTTAGGATGGGTAATTGGTAACTGTTGCGTAGAGGTAAGGGAATGGCTGCCTTGACTTGTGATCGGTACCGTTGCTTCTACAATCACAGGGGTTTCGGTGTACTGCCGCTGTTGACCAAGGCTAGACTTAGCCCATAACTGTTGCTGTTGCTTTTGCCTAGGTTGTTGGAGACGAGTACTACTGTATTCAGCAAATAATTGCGGAAGTAGGGTAGGTGGTCCAGCGAGATGAACCTGTGCCCCTGTCGCAAGCAGACTCCAGATATTGGAACGGGCAACTCGTGAGTGCAAAATATCTCCAACAATGGTAATCTTTTTTCCAGCAAGCAGTTCGATGCGGGGATTATCCCAGTCTAAGCAAGAACAAATTGTAAACAAATCCAGCAATCCTTGAGAAGGATGTTCATGTTGACCATCACCAGCGTTAAGTACACTTACCTGGACACCGAGTCGATTCATCTCAGTAGCAATAATTTGAGGAACTCCCGCCTGCCGATGGCGAATCACCATCATATTAGTTCCCATTGCCAGGTAAGTCTTCGCTGTATCAAGAATCGTTTCGCCCTTGCTTAAGGAAGATGTTCCTGGTGCAAAGTTTAGGATATCAGCAGAAAGACGCTTAGCCGCTAGTTCAAAACTGCTACGAGTACGGGTGGATGGTTCAAAAAACAAATTCGCAACCACGTGACCCTGTAGTGCAGGTACCTTTTTGGTGCGTCGGGAAAGTACCTCCCGAAAGCTAGCGGCAGTTTGTAACACTGTATTGTATTCATCTGGCGTAAAATCAGCCAGGGCAAGAATATGGCGGCGAGTCCAGGTGGCATTTGCCATAGAAGTCGTCAAGCAATTCAATAACTTAGTTTTGCTGCTCCTAACAGCTTTGAGAATTTCTGACACCCAGGAAACCCTAGATATCGATTAAGGTTAGCAGGTCGAGCAGTATTACCTACTTGGTATTATTGAGCCCCAAAACCTCAGATAACCTCAGCGCAAACCTGTGTTAAGGAAAAAAGCTGGTTTAGTGTTCGGTCTAAGAAGGTTTTCAAGAAAAGGTGCGACCCAAGGCCAGGTTCCCCAGCCATTGGAAAACGCACCATTAGCAGTTAATTTAAATCAATTGATTTAATCGATTAAATCCGCAAGTTAAATGCCCAGCACCATAAAACTGCGGTCAACTAATCTCCTGTCCGGTTGAATACTTAATAATTCCTTGATAATTAATCACGCTTTTTTGCTCGGACAAAACCGATTTGTGAACAGGCCATGACAGATTGGTGGACGTTTTATCAATGACTGATCACTAACGACAAAAAACCACAGACTATTTTAAAAGTGATTAACCGGACTTGATATAACACATCTATTTAATTGAGGGGTATAACCCGTCATGCCAACTATTCAATAGTATGCTCTACTCAAGAATATGGGTCAAGAGGCACACATTTTTGTTGCTGTGCTTTAATCTTTTGCTGAACTTTAACTGGTACTCCCTTCACTGCTTTACCATAGAGGCGTTGAAATTCCCGCTCAAAATGGGCAGCAACCATAGGACTATGAATAACTAATACCGTCTCATCGTTCCTGGTATTTGCTGCTTTTGACCAGTTGTGAGAGCCCGTAATCACTGTCTTTCCATCAAGAATGGCAAATTTGTGATGTAAGACATCTCCTTCTGGCAACTGAGGCACACCGACAGTAGCAATCGGTTGACGCCAAGGACGGTTACCAGTCTCATATTTACACTTGTGAGCAACAGCTACTCCCATCATGTCCAAACCCTCACTGTAATAGCGAAAAGCAAAACTTGGCTCAATTAGCGCTTTGACCTTAACACCCTGTTGATGGGATTTTTCTAAAACATTAGTTAGCCGTTGCTCGGAAAAGACAAATAAAGCGATGTTAATGGTTTCCCTAGCCTGAGGAAGGATTTGAGCGATCAGACCATTGCTACTCTGATGCCAAGGTTTGGTAGTGGAGGTTGGGGAGAATTGTATCGCGATAGTTGTATCCCCCACAGTCGTATCCCCCACAGTTGTATCCCCCACAGTTGTATCCCCCAGTCTCACCTGCTCTACTGGTCGCCATGGCTTCTTGAGACCAAACTTACTGTCTGGTTTACCGCCAGCACCATCCCCCCACATCACGTTAAATTCTTGGGTGAATTGGTTAGCTAACTCTACACTGTCAATCTTGAGTAGATTGTTGGGATTGCCACGACTGTCTCGAAACTGAAAGTCACCATGTAGATCACTAAGAGTGAAGTTGGCTGAGGTAATAATAGAAACTTTCTTATCAATAACTATAAACTTATGATGCATTAAGCCACTGCCTCGAGAACCATCCGCTGTGTCATCAATCATAGGTACACCACCATTTCCTAAGATGATTAAAGCGTCTCCTTCTGAAATTTCCGTTGCACTCAGCTGACCATCTCCGTCACGGTCGATCAATTTTAGAGACTCATTGTAGCGTGAGCGTTCTCTTTGGGGCAGTTTTGCTACTGAGCCAGCGGTTAGTTTACTGACCGGAAGGCTGTAGTTATTGTCTAAAATGACTCTGACTTTGACACCAGCTTGCTTACGTTCTACTAAAGCTTGGGCAATTCTGGGCATACGCAACTCCTGAACCGCCACATCTACTGTTGACTTTGCTGATGCGATCGCATCCACAATCACTTGCTCCAAGTTATCTCCCTCCCGAGTTACTCCCCGGTAAGGATCGGTGTATTGGGCTGACCTACTATGATTAAAGTAAGCCTGAACCCAAGGGTCTTGGGGCAGAGGGGGTTCAACAGACACCTGTGGCTGAGCTTGTTGACAGCCACACAACATCAATAGTATCAGCAAAGGATAATACAAATTCCAGTAAATACACGCTGGTTGGGAACTCAAGGCATCAAAAAACCCGATTGGATAGCTGATTTCCCCATGCTAACAGCACAATCTTCAAATAGATGCAGTTGTTGAATTAACATAAAATACCAGGGGATATCAGTTGCCATCTTGTTCAACTACCCCCCCCTAATTGCCTTTTTCTTATGGAATGCCTTACACCGAAGCCTAATTAGCGGGTTAGGGAGTTTAACCCGAACTACTGTCTTATGCCAAGACGAAAGAAAACATTCCCGTGTGGCCACAAGGGGTATGGTAAAACATGCCACCGATGTGATCAAAAAAACCGAGCACGGGAAGAGAAAAAACAGCAAAAACGGCAGTGGGAGTCTAGTTTTCAAGATGATCCCATTGACTTAAAAAACCTTCCTACCCATGTGGTGGTCAAAGCCCGTGGGATAATCGCTGGTTTGGAAAATCACCAGGATTACAGAGAATTTGGTGGCAAGCGGCTGCGCCACAACCGCTGGATCATCAGTATTCCTGTAACGCGCAACTACCGAATGATTTGTCACGACCAGGGTAGCTTATTAGTTCCTCACGCGGTTTTGTCCCACGAGGACTATAATGTTGGTAAACCAGGTGGTTAGTTATTAGTCACTACTTATTCGTTTTCAGTTATTAGTCACTAATTATTAGTCTTCAGTTATTATTCATCAGTTGGAGAGAGACCTGGAAAGGTTATATGCTGAAGGTAGAGATAGCTGGTTGCCTGAAAACCCATGCAAATTTATCTGGACTATAGCGCCAACACACCACCACGCTCAGAAGTCATTAAAACTATTCAAGATATCCTTACCCAGCAGTGGGGTAATCCCTCTAGCTTACACCAGTGGGGTCAGCGAGCGGCTATTGTACTGGAACAAGCTAGAATACAGGTGGCTAGGTTAATCAATGCACCAGCGGAATCGATTATATTTACCTCTGGCGGTACCGAGGCGGATAATTTGGTAGTGATGGGGGTTGCCCAAGGCTACAAAAAACCCCAGCATATGATTATTTCTAGTGTAGAGCATTCTGCGATCGCTCAACCAGTAGCCTGGTTGGAACAGTGGGGTTGGCAAGTGACTAGGCTACCAGTGGATTCACTGGGACGGGTCAATCCCAGTGATTTAAAAGCTGCCCTACAGGCAAATACAGTTTTAGTCTCCGTCATCTACGGTCAAAGTGAAGTAGGTACGCTCCAACCTATTGATGAACTCGGACAAATTGCTCGTCAACAGGGTGTCCTGTTTCATACCGATGCAGTTCAAGTAGCCGGACGGCTACCTATCGATGTTCAACAACTACCGGTGGATTTGCTGTCGATTTCCAGTCACAAAATTTATGGTCCGATGGGAGCAGGGGCACTGTATATCCGCCCTGGTGTGGAGTTAGTTACCCTGATCTCCGGTGGTGGACAAGAATCCCGATTGAGGTCTGGAACCCAGGCGGTGCCAGTAATTGCTGGGTTTGGCATGGCAGCAGAACTAGCAGCAGCGCAAATGCTAACAGAGACACCTCGGTTAATTCGATTACGCGATCGCATGTTTGACCAACTCGCTGATACTCCCAATCTCATTCCCACTGGTTCTCGAGACTATCGCTTACCCCATCACGTTAGTTTCTGTGTGACTTCCCCTGGTGAGGGTGTCACTGGAAAAACTCTAGTGCGCCAGTTTAATCAGGCTGGTATTGGGATTAGTGCAGGTTCCGCTTGCCACAGTGGTAAACTGAGTCCGAGTCCGATCTTGTTAGCAATGGGTTACAGTGATACAGCTGCTTTGGCTGGAATTCGGTTGACACTGGGGCGAGATACCACAGAATCTGATGTAGATTGGACGGTGATGGTACTCAAGCAAATTTTAGAACGACTGATGCCACAACCAACATTATCCACGGTCTAAGTTAAAGTCTAACTTTGCTCAAAAAAGGCTCAATTGCTCCTATGGGTAGGGTTGATTGGGTGGGATTAGTGTGGCGAGACATTTATATTTGAAGCCATTAATATTAAAGTCTTTGATAAAGACACATACGGACAGACTCATGAGTGAACTTCCTTTGAGCTTAGAAGATGCGATCGCTCAAGCTAAACAAGCGACCAAAGCCGCCCTAGATGACGGTCAAACCAGGGTACAAGTGGAGTTGGTCTTTCCAGAAATTGCCCTACAAGCCCAGTCAATCGCCCAAGCATTTATTCCGATATTTGAGCAGTATGGCTCCGGACTGAAAATCTTCTTTCCTGATACCGGTGCTTCAGCCCTTGCCCATCGTGACTGGGGAGAGGTACCGTTTAAAATTACTGATGTTGGCACCAGTCGCTCCCCAGAAGAAACTAGAATTGATGATGATGACCAGGTTTTCTTGCTAGTGGGTCCATCTGCTGTGGAAGTAGCCCAAGTGGAAAAGATTTGCAATTTGGCTGGAGATCGCCCTTGTGTGATCCTAAATCCTCAGCTCGAAGATGTCTCGATTGTAGGGATTGGCTATGCCGCACGTCAGTTACGCGATCGCTTCCTGAAAACCCTGGAGTCTTGTTATTATCTGCGACCCTTTCCAGGAGGGGCTCTATGGCGTTGTTACCCTTCTGTGTGGCAAGTATGGCTAGAAATCGATGATGAGTATCAGTTGGTGACTGAAGAACCCAGCAAACCGACAGCAGAGGCTATTGAGCAAATTATACTTAAGGCAAGTCTAGTTAACACAACTAGCCCAGAAGATTCTCAAAGTATACCATCTGCCCAAAAAAAACAGTCGTTATTCTCAGGTATCCAGAAATTCTTAAATGCTCTGAGTCGTTGAACTTACAGTTGAACTGAGATCAGAAAAACGTTATTAGAAATCTAGCTAGCGAGGCCAGAAAACCTCGTATGTATAGATCCGAGAGTGTTAAGCTACCTCTTGGCTAGTTAGTGGGATGAAATTTTAGAACTATCATGGAGGGAACCGGCGAACTTGCCAAGGCAAAAGGTCAAAAATGTGCGCCTATGTGGAATTAATGCTTTCCGAATGTCTAACAACCTAGATGCTCAGCCACCAGAAGTAATCAAAGACGAATTTAACCTAGATAACTTCCTAGAAGATATACCTGATATAGAGGAAGTGGAAAAACCAACTACTGATATCATCCCATACCAGACCGATGATGCTGGAGAACCGAAAGTTGGCATGGAAGAACTAAATAGCTTAGCTGATATCTTTGAAGGTCAGACCCCTGATTTGGATCAAACCTGGCAAGAAGAAGAAATTATCGCTCCAGATAACCAGCAGTTGTCTAGCCAATCAGACAATTCTATCACTACAGACGAACCACAGGATTTATCTGACCTGATTAAAGAACTTGATGAGTTGGAAATTCCGGAGGCAGCAGAGTCTACCGAGGAAGATTTACTCAGTTTGTTCGATGAGGAATTTCCAGAAGAAGCAGCCTTTGAGTTACTACAGTCAAGGGAGTCAACTCGAAAGGATAGTCAACCTAACCTTACTCCAAGCCTGACAGATAAAGACCTTGAAGAATTACTTTCTTTTGGGAGTAGTGAGGGAAGCCTAACTCAAAAAACTAACCCAGCGGACGAATTAAGTAGTTTATTTGATGATACCTTTTTTGAAGAAAATAGCTCAAGCTCGGAAAGTACTCCTCCCACCAAATTAGATAGTTATGGGATGGGCAAACAGCAGCCTATCCCACCAAGCACCCCACACCCGGACCCCACCCACACCGACCTGAATGAAGATTTCAATCTGGTCAATGACTTGGAGCTGATTCCAAATCACCCCCCTGCAAACCATGAACAGCCAGCAATTAATTCCCCATCAACCACAGGGTCTCCAAAGCCCACCTCGACTTCAGATCGACCCAGTGAGCCGTCTACACCCACTCGTAGTCCAACTGTCAAAGGAAAAAATAGAAAATCCCATCCCATAAAATCAAACAAATTACCAGATTCATCACCAAAACCATTACCAACAACCCAAGATCAATGGCAGCAATTAGAGCAGCTGTTGGCAGAAGCTACCGCACATTACCAAAACGTTGATTTTGACAGTATAAAACCTCTGGATGTGACCTTACCCACTGCTGAGGTGGGATCAGAGCAGAAAAGAATATTTGATGAACTAGAACTCCTATTAAATGAAACTAGTAGCCCTGAACCTAACCACTCCCTAGACCAAGAAACCCCGAAAACCAATCAGGTGGATTCAGTAGAGGATGACTTTAAAGAAATCGAGCACTTGCTAGAGCAGGCAAATCAAAGCATCTCTGCTATCCCAGGAGGGATGAACCAGGATCTGTCTCGCCAAACAAGGCGTCCGAGGTCTAAGCTATTTGAACAAACCATGCGGGTACCGGTTAAACAACTGGACACCCTGAGCAATTTAGTGGGAGAACTGGTGGTTGGTCGCAATAGCTTAGAGCAAGATCAAGAACGGCTGCGGCAATTCTTAGATAATTTATCCCATCAGGTATCGAGCCTCAACGATGTGGGTTTGAAAATGCGGGACTTGTATGAGCGAACCCTGCTGGAAAATTCCCTATTGTCTAGTAGTAGGATTTACCGCACTACAAGCATCCAAGAACGGGAACAAGGAAACCAGAATTGCACCAGCAAAGAAGACTATCACCCCCTGGAAATGGACCGCTTTACAGGCTTCCATTTGCTATCCCAAGAGATCATTGAGCTGATTGTCCGGGTTAAGGAGTCGGCATCTGACATTGAGTTTTTGGTGGATGAAACCGACCAAGTAACTCGTACCCTCAGACAGGTAACTAATCAACTCCAAGAAGGACTGACGCGATCGCGTATGGTGCCCTTTGCCCAGGCAGCAGACCGAATGCCCCGTGCAGTTAGGGAAATTTCCTTGCAGGAAGGCAAGGAAGCCGAGCTACAGGTTGAGGGGCGGGAAACCTTGATTGATAAAATGATCTTGGAACACCTCTATGATCCTATGACCCACCTGGTCAACAATGCCATTACCCACGGGATTGAGCTACCAGAGGAACGGCTGGCTGCGGGGAAGCCTAGGGCGGGTAAAATCACCCTCGGAGCATTCTACCAGGGAAATCAGACGGTGATTTCCATCTCGGATAATGGGGGGGGCATTGATCCAGATCGAATTAGAGCTAAAGCCCTTGAAAAGAATCTCATTTCCCCAACTGAGGCAAAAACCCTGAGCGACTTGGAGTTGTTCAATTTTATCTTCCACCCTGGGTTCACCACTGCTGAGAAAGTGACTGATACCAAAGGTCGAGGAGTAGGTATGGATGTGGTGCGCACCTGCTTAAGTGAAATTCGGGGAACCATTACTATCGACTCTACTCTCGGCCAAGGAACCACCTTTACCATTCGCTTACCCCTGACCCTGAGTATTTGTAAAGCCCTCTGCTGTGTAAGCGATCGCGCCAGAATTGCTTTTCCCATGGATGGGGTGGAAGACATGCAGGATGTCTCCCCTGACTGCATTCAGACCAATTCCCAAGGTCAAGCCTTTCTTCAATGGCGGGACACCCAGATCCCATTCAAGCCCCTCTCAGAGTTGCTGACCTACCATAGCCAACTCAGCCGGGCTAGTGTCTATGGCAGCCAACGGGAAGACAACCTGATTTCTGTGGTGGTACTGCGCAGTACAGGTAACATGCTCGCCGTAGAGGTTGATCAGGTATTAGGGGAGCAAGAAATTGTTATTAAGCAAATCGAAGGCCCTGCACCGAAGCCAGTAGGCATTACCGGGGCGACCGTCTTAGGGGATGGTCGAGTAATGCCCATTGCTGACGTTCTAGAACTGATTGACCTTGCTATGGGTCGGATTCGTAAAGATGGTGGTGTTGCGATCTGGCAAAGGATGGAAACTCCGACTGCTAGCGGAGCCGAGGTCAATCTGATCAAATCTGATCCCATGGTTTTGATTGTGGATGATTCAATCACAGTCCGTGAACTCCTTTCTATGACCTTCAGTAAAGCTGGTTATCGGGTAGAACAAGCCCGTGATGGTCAAGAAGCCTGGGATAAACTCCGGTCTGGTTTGCCTTGCGAGATCGTATTCTGTGACATTGAAATGCCCAGAATGGATGGTCTAGAACTCCTATCTCGCCTTCAAAAAGACCCAGATTTGTGTGAAATCCCCCTGGCCATGCTCACCTCTCGTGGTGCTGATCGACACCGGAAAGTAGCTGCTGATCTCGGTGCTAGAGGCTATTTTACCAAACCCTATCTAGAAGACGTGCTACTAGATGCTGCCCAACGAATCAGGCAAGGGGAAGTGTTGTTAGCTCGAAGTAATCAATAGAGGTAATCCCAACAGGTAACTGCGGGCAGCATCTTCAACCAAATCATCCCAATCCCAAACCAAAGACCATGACCAGACCTGGTTAGGGTAACAATACCTGTGGAGGATCGTACTTTTCGGGATCTAGAATCGGGGAATGGGAATTATGGATTGGGTACTTTAAAAACTAAGCTAATGACAATAAAAGCGTTTGACTTGAATTCGCATCAAAATACGGCATCGGGTAAGACAGGTCGGTTTCGCAATTGGATAGTGGGGTTCACGAAAAAACCGATCTCTCTCAATTCCCCAGCTTCCAATCCCCATTTCCTCATACCGTTGATGACACTATCGTTGTGGGGACTACCTATCCTATCAGGGTTAGCTGCCAAAGCCTCAGATATCCCACTAAAAGTGGGAGTTGTGCAGCGCTTTGGAGATGAACCAACTGACAAGCTCACCCTGAAAGCTGCCCCGGACGATCAGCTAACCGTCAAATTTTTAGGCGGTGATATGCAACCGAAAACCAAGCAGCTTAGCAGCCTTAAGCTGGAAATAGTCAATAAACCGTTACAGCAGCCCCAGATCGAAGAGTACGTGGTCTTGAGTAACCATGGGACCTTTGAAACTGCAGAAGATAGTGCCAATAAATGGCGGGAAAAGGGGATTGAGGTGGAAGTTGCCAAGCCTGACCGCTGGCAGGTGTGGGCAAAACGGAGTGTTTATCAAACGCCTTTATTGCGACGTCTACTGCTAGCAAGTATCAAAGCCAAAGGTGATACTACTGCCTATATTGATACTAATGTTGTCACCGAGGTGCCCCATGCTTCCTTTGTGATTGGTAACTATCGCTACCATCGACGGGAAATCGATATTACTGCTGGTAAAAATCTGATCTGGGTTAGCAAAGGAGAAAATAACCGTAGGACAAGACTTTATCCTGGTAGTCTACGCATCCAGCCCAATGCCTATGGTGACTATACTTTAGTAAATCAGGTACCTCTAGAAAGCTACTTGCGGGGTGTGGTACCTCATGAAATTGGAGCTGGAGCACGCTATTCAACCGTAGCTGCTCAGAGCATTATTGCTCGCACCTACGCCTTGCGGAACCGACGCCGATTTAATGTTGACGGTTACGAACTCTGTGCGGATACTCACTGCCAGGTTTATTTCGGAATAAATCAAACCAATCCAGTGGCTGACCGTGCGATCGCAGCCACTAAAGGTCTAGTGCTGACCTACAACAATGAGTTAGTAGATGCCCTGTATTCCGCTGCAACTGGTGGAATCAGTGCGCCTTTCAGTGATGTTTGGAATGGGTCAGAACGTCCTTACTTAAAAGCAGTGGTAGACTCCCCATACTCCCTCTGGAATTTGTCACAAAAATCCTTAGCAGACGAACAAAATTTCCGTGAGTTCATGAACTTGAAGCAAGGATTTAATGAGACTGACAATAGTTACTTATTCCGCTGGAAGTACAACAATAGCTTAAAACAAGTCACCAGCCATTTACAACGCTATCTCAAAAAAACCAAACACCCCCTTGCCAACTTCACTACCATTGAGCATATGGAAGTGGTAGAGCGTTCACCAGCAGGACGAGTGCTGAAAATGGCGGTAACAACGGATCGGGGTATCCTGGAGCTGAGTAAAAATGAAGCCCGCAGCGCCTTTGGTCCTCCCCGCAGCACCCTCTTCTACGTAGACCCGATTTATGACAAAGCCAACCAAACCCTCAAAGGCTTCGTGTTCGTAGGTGGCGGCTTTGGACATGGGGTTGGCTTCAGCCAACACGGTTCCCAAAATTTAGCTAAACTCGGTTGGTCCGCAGAAAAAATTCTCAGCTTCTATTATCCTGGTACTCAAATTCAGCCTTTGAACAATTCTATTATCTTCTGGCAAAATGCCAGCGCACTAGTAACACCCTAGTCTAATCAAGGGTAAAAGGGGGGAGAAGGGGAAGATACGGAATAATTTCAGGAAAATTACCTCCTTCTCCTCCTTGATTTAGCAATAAGCGCGTGATTTCTCCATCACCCTATTACCTAATCATCTCATCACCCGATTTTCGGCGATGGGGAAGTAAAGAGCTCAAAGAGTAAAACACCCAACTTGTAAGCTCTGTTACTTCCCCTCTGTTATTAGTACTTATAGTAGTACTTAGTACAGTGCTTCCTCTTGATGAGTAGTGATCGTGCAATCAGAAGTGGGGTAGGCCACACAGGTCAGAACGTAGCCAGCCGCAATTTGCTCATCATCCAGGAAAGATTGGTCTGACTGATCAATAGTACCACTCTCTATTTTGCCAGCACAGGTAGAGCAGGCACCCGCACGGCAGGAATAAGGCAGATCTACACCTTGCTCCTCGGCAACGTCGAGAATGTAATCGTCCTCAGGAACGTCAAGGGTTGACTCGCCATCTGGTGTTTTCAAGGTGACTTTGTAAGTTGCCATGTTTTAGTAATCCTCTCGATTTAAAACAATAGTAGAGACGTTGTGAGTATACGGCAAAAGCCTATCCTTTGGTTCAAGGAGCTTGGCATGCTTATTTTTACTCCATCTCTGATACTACGGGAAAACTCTCAGTAGATTAAGACCGATTAAGAATGAAAGGCTTAATCCCCAATTCGATAAGTTTTACTTATATATTTTTCACAAGTATCTACACCAGAGAGTTAGCTGTAAAACCGATCCATGAAAATGCTCTAATATCTAGGTTTAACAGGTTTTTTAAAGATCCTATCTCCCTCAGATAACTTTGGCAAAATCCTTAGGAATTTATAATTAGAAATACTTATCATTACCATCCAAGACCTGTATCCACACATGGGGTAATGTGGTGATGGATTGATCGATAAAAAGGTATCTCACCTGCCAGGCTTGAGATCAGTTTTGCGGTATCATGGTAAGTTTGCAATGACCAGCAAAAAAGGAACAGAAACTGCAATGGCTCAGATGTATTACGATACCGACGCTAACCTAGACCTACTGGCGGATAAAACTATAGCTATCATCGGCTATGGTTCTCAAGGTCACGCCCACGCCCTTAATCTTAAAGAAAGTGGTATGAATGTGATCGTGGGACTGTATCCAGGTAGTAAGTCTAAGACGAAAGCTGAAGAAGCAGGCTTAACCGTCCACACAGTGGCTGATGCTGCTAAAGCGGCTGACTTGGTGATGATCCTGCTGCCCGATGAAGTGCAAAAAACCATTTATCAGGCAGAAATTGAGCCAAATCTGACCGAGGGTAATGTTATTGCCTTTGCCCACGGCTTCAATATTCATTTTGGTCAAATTGTTCCCCCAGAGTTCGTAGATGTGATCATGGTTGCTCCCAAAGGTCCAGGACATTTGGTGCGGCGCACCTATGAACAGGGAGAAGGGGTACCTTGTCTATTTGCTGTTTACCAGGATGCCACAGGTCAAGCACGCGATCGCGCCATGGCTTACGCCAAAGGAATTGGTGGTACCCGTGCCGGGATTCTTGAAACTACCTTCCGGGAAGAAACAGAAACTGACCTATTTGGTGAGCAAGTCGTATTGTGTGGCGGCTTGAGTGAATTGATTAAATCTGGATTTGAGACCCTAGTCGCTGCTGGTTATCAACCAGAATTGGCCTATTTTGAATGCCTTCATGAAGTCAAACTGATTGTTGACCTAGTCGTCGAAGGTGGTTTAGCTAACATGCGGGATAGCATCTCCAACACTGCTGAATATGGTGACTATACCCGTGGGCCAAGGATTGTTACTGATGAAACTCGCGCCGAGATGCGTAAAATCCTCAAAGAAATTCAATCAGGTCAATTCGCCCGTGAATTTGTCTTGGAAAATCAGGGAGGTAAACCGGTCTTCACTGCTATGCGCCGTCAGAATAAAGAACATCCCGTCGAGGAAGTTGGTAAAGACTTACGCGCTATGTTTAGCTGGTTGAAAAAAGTCTAAGCATTCTTGACCGTTGACGGTTTACTATTAACCTTTTAAATCAAGACCTCTTAAATCAGGACTTACTTATAATCAGGACTTACGCTATGACTCTACTTGTCGGATGGAGAAATAACTCATATGTGGCGTAAGTCCTGTAAATTCTAGATTTTATAGCAGTCGAAGTCAAGGTTCAGACATATTTCTGTTCCCTGTTCCCTATTCCCTGTTCCCTTTAAAGCAAAATAGTATGTCCTAAACTATACTTCCGTTGCTATAGTGGGACGATGATGACTCCAAGGGTTTGCTGCTTCTAACTGAGCCGCTAATGCCAATAGTGTTGCTTCTGATGCTGGAGGTCCCACTAACTGAATTCCGACAGGTAAACCCTTGTCATCAAAACCAGCAGGAATTGCGATCGCAGGAAGTCCAGTAGCATTAAATGGTGGACACGGTCCAATCCAATTAATAATATTCTCCAAGGTTTCTTCATAACTCAAATCGTCCCATTCTCCTACCCGAATCGGTGGATGTAAATAAGTAGGCAACACTAGCACATCATAAGTGTTAAAGAATCCCACAATTTGACGGGCTATAATTTGTAGCTTAGTCACCGCTTGTAAGTATTCCCCAGCAGTACCGGATTGTTCAGCAATCCAGCGATTAATCGGACTTAAGGCTTCTAGGGGAATTCCTGCTGACGTTACCCCAGCTTGCCATACTGTCTTAAATGGTTCTACTATGTCACTGAAATCTGGACAACCCCGTTCAACCAGATGTCCCATCCCTTCCAGTCGCTGCACCGTTTCCACCACAATCTTTTCACATACAGCTGACGCTTCTCCCATCGGTTTAATCGATGTGGCAAAACTAATCCGCAAATTATCCAGTTGTTGATGGGTAGCCTCTAGAAACGATATCTCTGGGTCAGGTAACCAGTAAGGGTCTCCAGTAATATAGCCAGACATCACATCCAGTAAAGCAGCTGCATCAGCTACCGTCCGTGCCATCGGACCAATACTAGCAATACCACTTTGAAAGTCTCCTACTGGAGCGGAAGAAATACGACCTCGTGTCGGTTTAATGGCGACCAAACCACAGCAAAAGGCTGGACCGCGCAGGGAACCCCCACCATCGGAACCTTGGGCAATGGGAGATAAGCCAGCTGCTACTGCTGCAGCTGAACCGCCACTAGACCCCCCTGGTGTGTAGTCCAGATTCCAGGGATTGCGAGCCGGTGGAAATCCTGGGGGTTCGGTATAGGGTAAGGAACCCAGTTCAGAGGTAGCGGTTTTACCTAAAATAATGAATCCAGCTTGCTTGATGCGGGTGATTACCCCATCATCATAGTTAGCAATATTGTCTTTGAGGGCAGCAACACCAAAGCTACAAGGGAGTCCTTCTACAGCCCTGAGGTCTTTAATGGCAATCGGGACACCAAAAAATGGAGGGAGTTTAGAGGTATCGGTAGTTTGGGCAAGTTGTTCGGTTTTGGCTTTAGCATCCGCAAGTGCCATGTCAGACGCCACAGTGAAGTAACTGCCCAGTTGGGGATTTAATGCTTCGATGCGTTCAAGGTAGAGTTGGACTAATTCCAGGGGTGATATCTCACCCTTGCGGATCAGTTGGGCTTGGTCTAGAGCTGGAGTAAAGGCTAGGTCAACTTGATTCATAATGGTTCTTTGCTATCAAGGGATGCTAATTTCTCAAAAAAAATGCCTAAGAGTATTGCTAGGCAAAACTTTTAGGCATTCAGATGCTAGTTAGTAAAAACTGAATTATTAAAATCTCAAAGCTATACAGAGTAAGACTTTGAGAGACTTTTTGTTAAACGTTGCTTAAATCCTAAGGATATAGCAGCTTAGGGGGTTAACCCAGACCCTAGCTGTCTTAAGATTAATTTTATTTAGACGCTATTATACCACTTAATTTTATAAATTGGTATAACACATCGTCAAATCCTGGTGATTTTCCGGAAGTTTCCGAAAAATACTGGCCAGGTTGCAGCTACCAAAGAGCCAGACTTCTTCGTTAATCTAGGAATTATACCACTTCACCGCCTCAATACACAATATGCCTTCACCCTTTCCTGGGATGAATCCCTACCTGGAAAAACCTGAATATTGGTCACAAGTCCACAAGTGGCTAATTGTCCTGATTGCCCAAAGCCTGAACCCCCAACTACGTCCGAAGTATCGGGTAGCAATTGAGGAAAGAGTCTACAACGCTACTGGTGATGATTCGATGCTAGGTAGAGTGGGCATCCTGCCCGCCCGAAAAGATCATGTAGTCGTTCAAAGTTCTCAAAGCAACCACCAAGAACCCTCAGCTCTGGTTACCGTTGCTGCTCCTAGGGTCAAACCAATGAAGATTGCTCTACCGATGACTGAAACGGTTAGGGAGTGGTATTTAGAAGTGCGAAAGGTAGAAACTGGCAAAGTAATTACTGTTATCGAAATTCTTTCTCCCAAAAACAAACGGTCTGCAGAAGGGCGCAGCACTTATGAAACCAAACGGCAAAAAATCTTAGATAGCTTAACCCATTTAGTGGAAATTGATTTACTGCGTCAAGGAAAACCGATGGCTATGAATACTCAAGCCTTCCAGAGCCACTATCGCATCGTAGTCAGCCGTTCTCAAGAACGTCCCCAAGCGGATTTATATGCCTTCAATCTCCCCCAAGCAATCCCTTCGTTTCCTTTACCTCTCCAACCAGGCGATCGAGAACCTACCGTTAATTTACAACAATTATTACATAATCTATACGACCAAGGGAGTTATGATTTAGCGATTGATTATAGTCAAGATCCGCCACCACCTTTATCGACCGCAGATGTAGCTTGGGTAAAGCAAGTCTTGATTGAATAGTAGCCTGCAGCTGGTTCTAGATTTGAGTAATATCCAGTCCGGTTAATCCCTTACGAAATAATCCCTAATCTTAAACTACCAATTACTAATTATATAGTACCCATTAGTAGGCAAAGTATAGAATAATTAGTCAACCGGACATGATATAATGTTATCATGCCACCTTAGAGGATATCTGAAAAGTTTTTTTATACTGGATTTTGCCCCCCTAGCCCCCCAACTTTGGGGGGAAAAAGAGTCAATTTTATTCTAAAAGTCCCCCAAAATTGGGGGATTTAGGGGGCTTGGATGTAGCAAATGAGACTTCTCAGACAACCTCTTAGTTATATATTATTGGTAATAGATACTAATAACTATGCAGTTTCGGACTCATAACAACTATGAAATTACTGAGCTAATAGCTCAACAACCTTCGTCGTCACCTGCACCGCAAATAAATAAAAGCACTAGAACAAACGTGCAGTCAGACGATCCTATTACCATTATCATTGCTTTATTTAGTTTACTTGTATCTATAGCTGTAGCTTATACATCAAATTTCAGGAAAGCTAACCTTAAGCTGTCTTTGGGAAGAAACATTATATTTTTTCCTACATACATTACTGTCCCAACTGGTAATAAAAATATTGTCGGATTAGGCTTCAATCTTCCCATAACTTTCTACAATTGGAGTCCTCAAGGAGGAACCATTCAACGGATTCGTTTAGTTGTTGGCAGAAAAGATAATGACAATTTTTACGACATGGCATGGACTACTTTCGTTAAAATCGAGAGTGCCGGAAATTTTCAAGATGAAAATCTAGCTCAACCGATTCCAGTACAAGCACGTTCTTCAGTAAATAAAATAGTTCGGTTCGATTGGAGTCCTGAATTAGGAGGAAAAGAATTTGATTTACAAGTTGGCAACTACGAGTTGAGGATTTATGGATGGACACAGAATACACAAAAACCTGACTTGAAGTACATGGCTTCTTTTAACCTTAAGGATCAACATTATCAACAATATAAAGACAACATAGCTGCTAACCTGACTGAATCGATCTGGGTGTCCCTAGACGAAAACGAAAAACCCAATCAGTTTGTGTCTAAACACACGATTGGTGTGCTTTACTCTAAAAAGTAAGTGTTTCATTAATCAAGGAGAACATTTTATTATGCCTGGAGATAGCAAGATATTCGGTTTCAATAATCTTAGTAAGAGTGTTTATAACGCTGGAAATATAGGAGGCATAGCTGAAAATTCTGTAACTGCTGATCTATCAATAGCCAACGAGCATAAGCAAACCCTAGTTGAAGCAGCAGAAGAAATCCAACAACTTCTAGACCAAGTCTCCCAGACTAATCCCACTACAACAAACAAAGAGAAGATTATAGTTGTAGGTGAAGTTGTTGACAAAATTGAGAATAACCCAACACTAAAAGTTAAGGTAATCAATTCCCTGAAATCTGGACGAGTAGATGCATTCAAGGAATCGATTGACCATCCGCTAGTGAATATTCTGATGGCGACTATTGAAGGGTTGGGGGAGGTAGAGTAACAGCTTAGGATTGTTGCAACACTCTACCATAGTAGACCTTAGCGGGGAATTAGGATAGGGTAGCGATCGCCTCAATAATTCCCCATTATCTCAATGAGTATTAGACAAAGTAGACTGGTCTGGTGGACAGTGATAGTATAATTAAAATTGCTTCGTATCCTGTCAGTAAGCTTCAGAATCCTTATAGTTTTTGCAAGCAAGAGGTTTACTTCAAGGTATGTCCTGATCAACCCTCAAACTTTTAGTGTTGAATCTTAATAATTATATCCTTCAGGTATATCTTCCTCTTCCTTGATTAATTTCATGCCAGCAGTTTTAGGGTCAAAACCTTCAGGAAATATGGTGGGACAAGGATAGGTAATGTAAAGTCTTTCACATGCAGCTTCCGATGTTGTTTTGTCTGAATAAAGTGCGTCTTGTAAATTAGCTGCCGATAAATCAGTTCCTTGTAAATTAGCTGCCGATAAATCAGCTTCCTTTAAATTAGTTCTAGATAAACGAGCTTGCTGTAAATTAGCTCCTGATAAATCAGCTCCTGATAAATTAGCTTTAAATAAAATAGCTTTCTGTAAGTTAGCTTCCTCTAAATAAGATTGCTGTAAATTAGTTACTAATAAACTAGCGTTATGTAAATTAGCTGCATCTAAAATAGCTTGTTGGAAATTAGCTCTATATAAACGAGCTTTCTGTAACTGAGCTTCAGATAAACTAGCTCCCTGTAAATTAGCTCTATATAGACGAGCGTCTTGTAAATTAGCTTTAGATAAATAAGCTTTCTGTAAATTAGCTTTATATAAATAAGCTTTCTGTAAATTAGCTTCAGATAAATTAGCGTCTTGTAAAATAGCGTTAGCTAGGTTTGCACCAGAGAGCTTGACTCCTCTCAAATAAGCCTTTGGAGCCTCTAAACCCTCTAAGCTCTGTCTCCGCCAGGTCAACCAAAACCAGGGAATACGCCTTGGTCTTGAGTTTAGGAATTCCAAAGCTTCTATTCTGCCGCCACTGCCAGCTTGGTCATAGGCTGCTGTAACTACTTGCCATGCCTGATAAACTTCAGCATTTCGTCTATCCTGCTCACCACCAATAAAGACAATCACACCAACAAGTAGAGATAGATTACCAATTAGTCCTAAAATTTCTAGCAATGCTAATCTATTCAGATAATCCAGAACAGGCTCTAAAAACTTTTTTTCTATGCTGATGAAAGTTTGATGGCACTTGAACAAGGCTAACGTCAAAGGATTTTTAACAATTTGCTCAGCTTTATCCCAGTCTTGCTCCGCATCCCCTTCCCCTTTTACGAGTAGGCGATTTTGGTAAAGTTTATAGGCTATTTCTTCAACCTTTTGGTAATGATTTTTAGTTGACGAAGGGGTTAGAGAGACTTTGATTTGATTAAGAATTTGATTCAGCTTCATGATTGCCAACTCGGGGAAAACCCTATATATTTGGCTTATTCGTGGGCTTCTAAATCAACCCAATTGTCTGCTCCACAAATTACTAGACAAAGCGTAATGCTAATAATAGCAAGCACTAACAGTATTTTGGTTCGGTTTATTTTATCCCGTTTCCTAGTAAGCGTGAAGCACACTTCAATTTTATTCCCTGCTCCCTACTCCCTGCTCCCTAAAACCCACTCCTACTGAGTACCTCATCCAATTCAGAACTGCTATCATGACACAACCTTACCTTAAAGCTATCTATATCTACCCGATTAAATCCCTAGATCGGATTGAACTCCAAACCGCCACTCTTCTCAAAAGTGGTGCCCTAAAGCATGACCGGGAATTTGCCCTATTCGATCAGCAAGGTAAATTTGTCAATGGTAAGCGCAATGCCAAAGTTCACTTGCTGCGGTCGGTCTTCGATATCCAATCCCAATTGCTATCGCTACAGATTCAGGGCACAAACCAAAACATTACCTTTCATATTGATCACGGGCGAACTGCTCTGGAAGCTTGGTTAAAGGATTACTTCGATTTTCCAGTTAAAGTAGTGCAGAACACCAGCACTGGTTTTCCAGACGATACCAATGCTCTTGGTCCTACTATTATTAGTAGCGCTACCATTGAAACCGTTGCTTCTTGGTTCCCTGAAATAAGTCCTGAAGACATACGACGTCGGGTTCGAGCCAATCTAGAAATTGGAGGAGTTCCCGCTTTCTGGGAAGACCAATTGTTTACCGAATCAGGACAATCTATTCAGTTTAAAGTAGGGGAAGCTTTGATAGAAGGAATTAATCCCTGTCAACGTTGTATTGTTTTAGCACGAGACCCTCAGACCGGAGAAGCTACTGGTAATTTCCAAAAGACTTTCATGGCGAGACGCAAGGAAACCCTACCATCCTGGACAACCAGCGCTCGTTTCAATCATTTCTACAAATTAAGCGTGAATACAAACGTGCCTGTTTCAGAAGCCGGTAAAGTGTTGCACCAAGGGGATCCCATCGAAATCCTGAAGGGAGCGTGAAGGTTGACTAGGCTTTTTGCAGAAGCCAGGAACAGCTGATATGGCAACAGGAAAATCAAAAGAATTGACAAAAACAGTGTCTTGATGCAGGTTCCGCACACAGACCCAAAACCATGAGCGACTGTATCAACACAGCGATCGCTTCTAAACAAAGTAATTAACCTAAAGTGATATCAAATGTCAACCCTCAACCGTGAACTCTCAACACCAATCAATATCGGAAATTTTATTAAATAAAAATTTTTGACTTTTTTGCGGATTCGTCGCTCTGGAATTGAAGTAGAGATTTAGGTACATCTGAACAAACAGAAGCCAGACAAAACCTCTACCTACCAAATGTTTAAACCTCAGAGCAATGAATCATCAGTGGAACAATGTATTTGTGAAAGTCAGCACCTGGCTAGTGGCTGAGATCATCCTAAATTTGATTGGTCTAGATGACCTCGCCGATTACAGCGAATTCGTCTTCGATAAAGAGGTTTTAATCTCAACATCTCACCATCAAGTCTCACGGGTTTTCCCCCCTCGTCACTCCCAAGGCTTGTTTTAAGAGTTTCCCCTCAACCGTCAACCGCCAACCGTCAACAAATTCTAACCTTATTACTGAAGACTTATAGCCAAGCTACCCTAAGGCAACCCCTCAGGCTAAAAGACTTCAGCCTTTAATCAATATTTAAACAATATGGAGCTAAGCGGATTCGAACCGCTGACCCCCTCAATGCCATTGAGGTGCTCTACCAACTGAGCTATAACCCCGCAATTTTATAGTCCATCAACTAGTATACCTTGATAGCTCAGCTAAGTCAAGTAGTTTCAGAATGAAATTATCTCGATCAGTAGAATACGCTGGGAGACTGAGCCATTTGGGTAATATACCCCATACAGCTGTTCATCAGAAAATAAACAACTAACATGGCTGCTGCTGACATAGCTACTAAGGTACCAGCCAGCATCAGAGAGAACTCTTGGGTATCAAAGGCTTCCTGCATCAGGTGCAGTGACCAAGCCACCAAGGCGACATCAAATATTAGAATTATCACCAGCATTTTTTACAAAAATTAATATTGCATCCATATTTAGTTTAGCAGCTATAAAAATCGCTGCAAACCATTAAACTACTTAATACTACACAACAAAACTTAAATATTTCGGAAGAATAATCGATTAAGCTACTATGGCAATCGCACCGGAACTTGGTGCTGGTTCAAATAAGTTTTAATTTCAGATACACTCAGTTGCCCATAATGCAACAGGGAAGCTAGCAACGCCGCTTCAGCTTTGCCCTCAGTCAGAGCCTGATAAATATGATCGCAGTTGCCAGCACCACCGGAGGCAATCACAGGAATTTCCACCTGTTCAGCCATAGTGCGGGTTAGCTCTAAGTCATACCCAGCCTGGGTTCCATCCGCATCCATACTAGTAACCAAAAGTTCCCCAGCTCCCCGTTGTGCCACCTCTTTTGCCCATGCGATCGCATCAATACCAGTGTTCTCACGCCCTCCTCGCACGTAAACATTCCAACCAGGATTATCAGGATCTTCCCGACGACGAGCATCAATAGCAACTACAATGCACTGATTACCAAAGCGATCGCTGGCTTGATTAATAAAGTCCGGATTGCGTACAGCAGCCGAATTAATACTCACCTTATCGGCTCCTGCTCTTAATAATAATTTAATATTTTCTAGCGATTGGATCCCACCCCCCACCGTCAAGGGAATAAACACTTGTGCGGCTGTACGGTAGACTACATCAATAATAATGTCTCGGTCTTCATGGGTAGCAGTTATATCCAAAAACACCAGCTCATCTGCACCAGCATCATTGTAAACTTGTGCTAATTCCACTGGATCACCAGCGTCCTTAAGATTAACAAAGTTGACCCCTTTAACAACTCGCCCAGCTTTTACATCGAGGCACGGTAAGATTCTCTTAGCCAGCATAAGTAAACTAAGTATGAAGTATGAAGGATGAAGTATGACCCATGGCCATAACGTCTTTTAGACAACAGTACCAAAACCCAGATAGAGAACCCAAATCTAGCAAGAAGCGAAAAGGTCGCAGTAAACCCCGTCAGACGCAAAGCGATGGAGACCTACTGCTAGCAACGGCTACCGCTGAGGAAATTGGTCATCAGGAAGAGAGTATTAGACCGCAACGCTTAGCCGACTACATCGGACAAAAAGAACTCAAAGGAGTTTTGGAAATTGGCATTCAAGCCGCCAAAGCCAGAAATGAGGCCATGGATCACCTGCTGTTGTATGGACCACCAGGATTAGGGAAAACAACCATGTCGCTAATTTTGGCAACTGAGATGGAGGTGAATTGTAAAATTACTGCTGCACCTGCCTTAGAGCGTCCACGAGATATTGTGGGGCTTCTGGTTAATCTCAAGCCTGGGGATATCTTATTTATAGACGAAATCCATCGTTTATCGCGCATGACAGAGGAATTACTATATCCAGCCATGGAAGACTATCGATTGGATATCACTATTGGTAAGGGTCAGAGTGCCAAAACCCGTAGTATTCCTCTGCCGCAGTTTACCTTAGTGGGGGCAACCACCCGAGTAGGTTCCTTAACCTCACCCCTACGCGATCGCTTTGGTATGATCCAACGCTTACGCTTCTATGAGATCGATGAATTGAGTTTAATTGTAACCAGGACAGCTCAACTGCTCAAGGCAGCAGTAACGGAAGATGGTGCTGAGGAAATTGCCCGTCGGTCTCGTGGCACACCTCGAATTGCTAACCGACTCCTGAGGCGAGTGCGAGACTATGCTCAAGTCAAAGGCATTGAGCAAATTAACCAGGATGTAGCAGCTCAAGCCATGGAAATCTTTAATGTAGACCCGATGGGGTTAGATTGGACAGACCGACTAGTGCTAAAGGTAATGATTGAACAGTTCAATGGCGGACCAGTTGGTTTAGAAGCAGTGGCAGCCTCTACTGGAGAAGATGCTCAAACCATTGAAGAGGTTTATGAACCCTATTTGTTACAAATTGGTTTCCTGCACCGCACACCTCGGGGTCGCGTCGCCACATCAGCGGCTCGGAAACATTTGGGCTATGAGTAGTTGTTAGTAGTTAGTAATTAGCTTCCGGCAAAAGAAGCCCCACAACGAACATGCGCAGCATGAGTGTGGGATGAATTTTGCACAGGGTCTCTTGGATTCGGCAAAGCCGACGCGGGGCGCGTTCGGGGAAACGAGCTATCAAGCTGTCTTAAAACTCAGACGAGGTCATCCCTCTTCTCAGTCTCAGCGAGTAGACTATGAGGGAGAGTTAGCACTGGTAATCGGTGACTATTGCTTAGACTGCACACCAGACGAAGCTCAATCCAAAATTTGGGGTTATACGATCGCTAATGACGTAACGGCTAGGGATTTACAAAAGCGGGATGCCCAGTGGACCAGGGCTAAGGGATTTAATAGCTTTTGTCCCCTTGGACCCTGGATAGTCCGGGAGTTGAGTGCTGGGGCAAAATTGCAGACATTTCTGAATGACAACCCTGAGCCAGTTCAATCAGCTTTAATTAGTCAAATGGTATTTCCGCCAGATGTTTTGGTATCTTACATTTCCCAGGTGATGACCTTAGTACCAGGAGATGTGATCCTTACGGGTACACCCAAAGGGGTAGGACCAATGGAAATTGGCGATCGCGTCCGGGTGGAAATTGAGGGAATTGGTCAGTTGGAAAATACGGTGAGCTCACGCCCTTCACAGGTCAAGACTAGGCAAGACTAGGGGACTTGGCTGTAAACGGCTTGACTAAGGCTTGGTATTTCTGCGTAACGGCCCATCAATGATTGAATCATGGAGTAGCCGCAGGCGGCAAGGATTCCTAAAAATACTATATTATATAAGGTTTCTGTTAGCAAGTTAACCCCTAGTGCTTGGACTAAAATTGGCAACAATAGACGACACAAAACTAAAAGAATGTCTAAAAGAATCGCTTGCATGGTGTTAAAGCGAACAAAATGGCTGATTTGTGGGTTTCTGACTACGGCTAAGAATAAAACAAAGAAAATAATTAACCCCACGAAAGGCAAAGTGTAGAGTGAAATCAACGGTAGTAGTGGCAGGTAAATAATTTTCAGAATGGGAAACTGTTCTAGCATAAATTCACCAAAGGGCAAAACCTCAATTAGAGGGAGTAGATAAGGAAGGGCTGCAAAAATCCGGTCTTTAACATCTGTTGACCCGCGCCAAGTCATGGTGCTTTCTCCTTGAAGATGTTCAGATAAAGGGTAAACTAACTACTATTCAGCATAGCGCAGCACAACACTCTACCCCTGAGCGACCTGAAATGGGATTGACCTGCATGTCACGCTACGCGATCGCTTACTAGAAAAGTCAATCCATATTGACCAGACGGAAGCCCATTTCACACTCATACTGTTGAGCTTGCTTCTCACTGAGCTTCTTGAGCACATGACCACAGACCAATTTGCCTTGATGCCAGCGAGGTTGACCACTTGGGTCAGCCAGTAAACAACATTGACAGACAAGGTCGGGGGAAATTACTTGGTTGTCCGTTAGAATGACTAACATAGCACTAATCCCATTACACTATCAGGGCTGATGCCGAAGCATGATTCTTTTATTTCTTCTCAACAGCAGACTGAAGGATAGGAAACAGTGTTTACTGGTGTTTATTTGCTCACTATACCACCCATACTCATCCTGAAACTATTAACTAATCAGCTTAGTGCTTAAGTTTTGTTTATTAGTGCTGTTGATTAGAACTGTTGTTCAATGCTATTCCTATCTTATTCGATACTCTAGATGCTAGGTATTGCATTATTTAGATAATACTATAACTTTTAATAATATAATAAAAACTTTAAGTTTGGCTAAAACTTGGCTTAATCTGACTCTGAATCGTTTCAAACTCAAGCTTTCAGCTCATCCTTACCAATGAATTGTTTGACAGGACTTTTGGAAAGCTGGCGAAAAACTGGGCATTAAACGCCCATATGTAGTAGGAATAAGTAGTAGGCATAAGTAGTAGGGATAAGTAATAGGGTGCGTTAATAACCCACCCTGTAGGTAGAGTTACTGGGTAAGTCCTGTTTAAGGGTCGTGTCCAAACAAACCACCTGCCAAAAAATCTTCAGGGCGACTAAAGCTGCTATTTAGCTACCGGTAGTCGCTGATGGGATAAACCCGTGCATCAAAGCGCTACCTCAGTTTTTGATTCCCGCTCCTGCCTAGACAGGGCTTGATTGCCTCAGAGGATTTTTTGTAAGCATATACACCTTTAAGGTTGTTGTGTCAATTAGCAAACGTGATCGATCCTAGAAGTAAAGAAAGTGACTCAAACTAATTTAGATTTTCTCGCCGAAACCGATCCCACGATAGCCACCTATCTGGGAGAAGAACTCCAACGTCAACGGGAGCATCTGGAACTTATTGCTAGTGAGAACTTCACCTCCCCAGCGGTGATGGCAGCACAAGGCTCAGTGCTAACTAACAAATATGCTGAGGGATTGCCCGGAAAGCGCTACTATGGCGGCTGTGAGTTCATTGACAAAGTCGAACAAGTAGCGATTGACCGTGCTAAAGAACTTTTTGGTGCTGCTCATGCCAATGTGCAGCCCCATTCTGGCGCTCAAGCTAACTTTGCGGTATTTCTAGCCTTACTCAAACCTGGTGACAAGATTATGGGGATGGATTTGTCCCATGGCGGACACCTGACTCATGGGTCACCAGTCAATGTGTCCGGCAAATGGTTTGAGGTGTGTCACTACGGTGTCAGCCAGGAGACTGAGCAATTGGACTATGGTCAGATTCGGGAACTTGCTCTGAAAGAGCGTCCCAAACTGATTATTTGTGGCTATTCCGCTTATCCCCGAATCATTGACTTTGAAAAATTCCGCGCCATTGCTGATGAAGTGGATGCCTACCTGATGGCGGATATGGCTCACATTGCTGGTTTAGTTGCCACTGGTCATCACCCTAACCCCCTTCCTCACTGCCATGTGGTCACTACTACCACTCACAAGACCCTGCGTGGTCCACGGGGTGGCTTGATTCTGACCAATCAATCGGATTTGGGTAAAAAGTTCGATAAGGCAGTGTTTCCGGGAACTCAGGGAGGTCCGTTGGAACATGTGATTGCTGGTAAAGCTGTTGCGTTTGGGGAAGCCTTGACCCCAGCATTCAAAACCTATTCTGCCCACGTGATTGAAAATGCTAAGGCTTTGGCAAGGGCACTGCAAAACCGGGAGTTAAAGATTGTTTCTGGTGGTACAGATAACCATGTATTACTGGTAGATTTGCGCTCTATTGGTATGACAGGTAAGCGAGCTGACCAACTGGTGAGCGGTGTCAAGATTACGGCTAACAAAAATACTGTTCCCTTTGACCCAGAGTCGCCCTTTGTGACCAGTGGCTTGCGCCTAGGTTCCCCAGCCATGACTACCCGGGGCATGGGAGTGGCAGAATTTACTGAGATTGGTAATATTATTGCCGATCGCTTACTGAATCCAGAGGATGAGCAAGTGGCAAATCAATGTCGGCAGCGTGTGGCACAGTTATGCGATCGCTTTCCTCTGTATCCCCATCTCACCAGTCTTGTACCAAGTTTGGTCTAAGGGTTGAAGGTTGAGGGTTAAGCAGTAGGGTGGGCAAACTTCTTTGATCTAGAATACTCAAAACAACCAAACTGTTTTTGCCCACCCTACAAGCTGATCTCAGTAGAGTCAGTAGGGTGGGCAAACTTCTTTGATCTAGAATACTCAAAACAACCAAACTGTTTTTGCCCACCCTACAAGCTGATCTCAGTAGAGTCAGTAGGGTGGGCAAACTTCTTTGATCTAGAATACTCAAAACAACCAAACTGTTTTTGCCCACCCTACAAGCTGATCTCAGTAGAGTCAGTAGGGTGGGCAAACTTCTTTGATCTAGAATACTCAAAACAACCAAACTGTTTTTGCCCACCCTACAAG
Source organism: Moorena sp. SIO4A5 (assembly GCF_010672005.1). NCBI lineage: Bacteria > Bacillati > Cyanobacteriota > Cyanophyceae > Coleofasciculales > Coleofasciculaceae > Moorena > Moorena sp. SIO4A5. The sequence goes on from NZ_JAAHHZ010000001.1 coordinate 212,188, forward strand.
CTGGTTAACGAGAAACGAGTACTACTATAGGAGAAACCTGTACCCGTTTCTTGCTAACGGGTACAGGTTAGTGGTAAATGGGTACTCCTGTGTTAAAAGTCAGTACCCGATCTAGTTTGTTGTTGACCGTTGACCGTTGACCGTTAACCAGAGACTTCGCCAATAGTGTCTTTGGTTTATCAGGGAGTCGGGAGTCGGGAGTCGGGAGTCGGGAACTTCGGATTAAAAGAGCTGTCCGCCCTAACCCACCAATAGTCAGCGATTTCAGCTGTCTTAAGATTTACTTTATAAACAGTCTCTAAGTCCTATTCTGTCAACATCAATAATCGAACAGCCCTTATTCACACATTTAAATTGTGAATAGGGGCCCTTTGGGGAGATGGGGAGATGGTCAGAGGGTAGACCGGCTTTTGCACAAGTGGATTAACCGTTGGTCACGCTACGGCAACGATTGGCCGTTGGCCACACTACGCGATTGACCGTAGGTCACGCTACTTGAGGTGGAAATTTAAATGCATCTTAGGTTACCAAGTATAGCGTTTTTATTTGAGATGTATAGGACTGCATCAAGACAGGGAACAGGGAACAGCGGATCTGGGAACAGTAGGAAAGAGCTCCGAATAGTTTTTGATGTTATGAAAAATCAGCAATATTGTTTATGACCTATTTGTAAATGCTATATCTTCTGAATTATCTCTTATCAAAGGATTGTTCATCAAAACTTTATTAAGTTAAAGATTTAGTGAATTTTACTTTAAGTAGCTAAATTATTCCGGATTTATATGTAATAGTGTTGTTGGAAAATAAATCAGTCATCAATGTTAACTAGTTCATTGTTTTCATAGCTGCCAACCTAAAGCCGTCAAAGAAAAGACCCCCAGATGGGGATAATAATCAACAATGAACACTATCCTTAGAGCGCGCAGCTTAAGTTCCTAGGGATTTTTATCATTAGTTACATCCATGCTTAGACTAGTTGGCTTGGATGGGTCAGATCATGGTGCTTGCTTATTAAGAGGCTCTAGATTTTAGAATTAATTGATTTGAGCCCCTTGATGTTTAGATGATCTGACTTGTTAAGGAATTTTCCAATACTCTCCAAACCGATGCAGTCGCTCATGGGATAAACCCCCTTTGGCCGCGCTGCATCAAGACATAGTTCCAGCAAATAGTGTCGTCGCGAAAACCATAGCATTTTCCCTAACAAAGGAGCAATCAATTTTATGTCTACTCGTCAATTGTTCAATGTTTTAACCCTATGCTCAGGTACAGTAAGTTTAGTTAGTGCGGCAACTCTTTTAAGTGCTAACCCAGCCCTGGCAATTTTCAATGGCAGTTTTGAGACTGGTGATTTCACCGAATGGGCAACCATAGGCGACACTAGTATTGAGACAGAAGCGTTTGGAAGTGGTCCAACCGATGGAGACTTCCAAGCTCTACTAAGTACTGGTGTATTTAACACATTTCCTGTCACAGTTCCTGTCACAGTTCCTGTCTCGGATATAGAAACATTTCTAGGATTAACAGCTGGAAGCTTAGCTACTATCCCTAATCTTCCCAATGTAGACACTCCCACAGAGGGTTCTGCAATTCAACAAACCTTCACCGCCCATGCCGGAGATATTTTGACTTTTGATTGGAACTTTCTCACCAATGAATTTACATCATCTTTGAATCCAGAAGATTTTCCCGGTTTTCCCTTTGTTAATCCAGAAATTTATAACGATTTTTCCTTCGTCAGCATCTCTCAAATGGTAGATGGGCTAGCTGACACCAACTCCCCACTATTCATAGAATCTTTGACAGATTTTGTGACACCTTTCTTTGAAGAGACTGGCTTTCAGAGTTTTTCTTATACCTTTGAGACCTCCGGAAGCTTTAGTTTGGGATTTGGAGTCTTGGACGAGGATGATACTTTTGTTAGCTCTGGACTGCTGATTGACAACGTTGAGCTAACACCCGTTCCGGAACCTGCTTCAATTTTGGGCTTACTAGCATTAGGTGCTTTGGGAACAGGTGCAGCTTTCAAAAAAAAGACTGCATAGTTCTAAAGCACAGCCTCTAGGTCGGGAGTATCCCGAGTCCTCACCCAAAGGGAGTGACAAGCAGCATTATTAGCCTTACTGAATGTGGGGTGACCGGGCGAATGGGTGTAGAAAAACGAGGTAGCTGCATCGCTTTTAGCCTTCTTGTCACCCCCTCAAGGTTTCGAGTCTAGTTTTGCCTAAAAGACTCTTTATTAAAAGTTGCTTAAATCCTTGATAATGGAGCAGCCCCTATTCACATATTGAAATTGTGAATAGGGGCGCTTTGGTGAAATGGGGAGATGGTCAGAAGTTACACCTGCTCTTGCACCAGTGGATTGATTGGCCGTTGGCCACGCTACTTGAGGTGGAAATTTAAATACATATTAGCTGACCAAGTCTCTTCTGAATTATCTCTTATCAAAATATTTTTCATAAACCCTTTATTAGTTTAAATATTGAGTAAAGTTTACGTGAATTATGTCAATTATTCCGGATTTATATGTAATAGTGTTGTTGGAAAATAAATCAGTCATCAATGTTAATTAGTTCATTGTTTTCATAGCTACCAACCTCAAGCAGTAAAAGAAAAGACTCCCAGATGGGGATAATAATCAACAATGAACACTATCCTTAGAGCGCGCAGCTTAAGTTCCTAGGGATTTTTATCATTAGTTACATCCATGCTTAGACTAGTTGGCTTGGATGTGTCAGATCATGGTGCTTGCTTATTAAGAGGCTCTAGATTTTAGAATTAATTGATTTGAGCCCCTTAATGTTTAGATGTTCTGAGTTGTTAAGGAATTTTCTAAACTATTCAAATAGTTCGCTCAAATAGTGTCGTCGCGAAAACCATAGCATTTTCCCTAACAAAGGAGTAATCAATTTTATGTCTACTCGCCAATTGTTCAATGTCTTAACCCTATGCTCAGGTACAGTAAGTTTAGTTAGTGCGGCAACTCTTTTAAGTGCTAACCCAGCCCTGGCAATTTTCAATGGCAGTTTTGAGACTGGTGATTTCACCGAATGGGCAACCATAGGCGACACTAGTATTGAGACAGAAGCGTTTGGAAGTGGTCCGACAGATGGAGACTTCCAAGCTCTACTAACCACTGATTTTGGCTCAGTTCCTGTCTCGGATATAGAAACATTTCTAGGATTAACAGCTGGAAGCTTAGCTACTATCCCTAATCTTCCCAATGTAGGCACTCCCACAGAGGGTTCTGCAATTCAACAAACCTTCACCGCCCATGCCGGAGATATTTTGACTTTTGATTGGAACTTTCTCACGGATGAATTTACATCTTTGAGTGAAGAAATTTTTAACGATGTTGTCTTGTTTATTCCAGAAGAGTTTAACGATTTTTCCTTCGTCAGCATCTCTCAAATGGTAGATGGGCTAGCTGACACCAACTCCCCACTATTCATAGAATCTTTGACAGATTTATTTTTTGAAGAGACTGGCTTTCAGAGTTTTTCTTATACCTTTGAAACCTCCGGAACCTTTAGTTTAGGATTTGGAGTCTTGGACGAGGATGATGAGATTGTTGACTCTGGACTGCTGATTGACAATGTTCAGCTAACACCCGTCCCGGAACCTGCTTCAATTTTGGGCTTACTAGCATTAGGTGCTTTGGGAACAGGTGCAGCTTTCAAAAAAAAGACTGCTTAAGCATATGCGCTACGCGAACAGCGTTCAGCGCTCAGCGGTCAGCAGACAAAATACATTCTTGTAATTAGTTTAAATTAATCCTCAAAAAACCCCACTGGTTTAAAACACTGGTGGGGTTAATTTATGATTTGTGATTTGTTTACAAATTAACCTAAATTTAAATGCAGCCATTAATTTATCCCGTCTGGCATACAGATGAAAGCCTATAGAGGGATAACCGCTCCTACTCCCTACTCCCTACTCCCTACTCCCTACTCCCTACTCCCTACTCCCTACTCCCTTAATAAAATAATCTTATCCCTGGCTTTTAGTACTTATCCTGTTTCAATAGAAGTTTTGAGGCTGTATACTTGACAAAACTTCCGGTAATCCTATACTACGGGTTTATGGCACGGTTGCTCCAACAGATATATGGTAGATATCTGCTTGTTCTGATGCGCGCCTGTGGCATTTCTCTAGAAACAGACTCCTTGGTGACAGGCGATATCCCTATACTAAGCTACCCAAAAATACTTAAGACTTGATGCTACAGGAAATCAATAATGAAATCAAATCCTTTGCCTCAAAAGCACTTGTCCTCACCTCAACCAATTCAAGAAGACATTGATCAAGGAGTTGAACAGCAACCACAAGACCCATTACCCGAACTAGAAACGGAAGCTGCCAGAGAAGCAACCAATACCCCCGCCCATCCCTCCCGCAAAAAGCGACCGATGTGGCCTTTTCTACTGCTCGGTATCGGTATTATAGCATTGGGTGCGATCGCTTTCAAACAGTCCCAACCTAATCCCGAGGTATCACAAAACACCATCACAGCAGCCCCAGCTGAACCTAACCGGTTACCTGTACGAGCCACCCCAGTCAAAATTTATCCACTGCAACAGTTAGTTTTTGGCAATGGTTTCGTTTCAGCAGTGCGAGGCAAACACCTGACCTTCCAAACCTCAGGAACTATCACCTATCTCAAAAAAGTTAATGGACGGGATCTGCGAGAGGGAGATTTTGTCAAAAAGGGTGAATTACTAGCAAAATTAGATGACCGCAGACTGCGAGCAGAGCTGGCACAAGCTGAAGCCCAAACTGCTGAAGCTCAGACCCAAAGGGTAACAGCACAGGCTAACTTGTCTCAAGCTCAAGCAAATGTAGAACAAACCAAAGCACAAGTAATCAGCGCCCAAGCCCAGTTTGAAGCAGCAAAAAATGATTTTGATTTAGCGATATCTGAATTCAAACGCCGTCAAGAACTGTTCGATTCCGGTGTAATCTCAGAAAGTGATGTTGATGTCTACAGAAATAGAGCCGAGGATGCTCAATCCCAAGTCAGAGCAGCACAAGCTCAAGTTAATGCTGCCAAGAGCAATGTCAAAGCGGCTGAAAGTCAGTTAGCATCTGCCCAGTCACAATTAACTGCTACTGTTGCCCAGATTGCTTCAGCCAAGGCTGGGCAAACTCGCTCTACTATTAGTTTAGAAGATACGGAAATTGTAGCACCTTTTGATGGAATTGTAGCCCACCTTAATATCCGAGAGGGAGACTTCTGGACAACCCAAATTTTAAACAGTGTAAACACTAGTAATTATCAGACTGTAGTCGATTCAGTGCCTATCATTGTCAATGACCCTAGCGCTTATGAAGTCGATGTGGAACTACCCACCTTTTATGGCCCATTGGTGCAACCGGGTCAATCAGCTTATGTGGTGTTAGATCAAGACATGAGTACTGCCTCTACTAGAGGCATCACCCAACAGGAATTGTTTCGCCTTGCTAAAGCCCGAGGCGCAATTTTTTCAGTCAGTCCTTCGGTTAACCCTGGTGAGCGTTCTGTACACGTGACCATCCGCCTGTACCAAGGAAGTAAGAATGTACTGGATCGAGAGCGAGTTTCTGTTTGGATTGCTGTGGAAGAAAACCCCACAGCCCTAAGTGTTCCTCTTAATGCAATTGTCTACCGGGACCAGAAACCCTATGTCTTTGTTGTAAATCAACAAGAAAACGTCGTCAAACTGCGTCCGGTAACAGAGGGTATTCAGGGGATTTCTCTGCAAGAAATTACAAGTGGTGTTGAACTTGGCGACTTAGTGGTCACAGAAGGACTAAATCGCTTAGTTGATGGCACACCAGTTGAAGTGATTAACTATAGCAAAGGGAACAGGGAACAGGGAGTAGGGAGTAGGGAGTAGGGAGTAGGGAATATGGCATCAAAAATTATCACAATTCATTTAAACTCCGTATAGGAATTTTGTAAGTTGGTAAAGGGAACAGGGAACAGGGAGTAGGGAGTAGGGAGTAGGGAGTAGGGAATATGGCATCAAAAATTATCACAATTCATTTAAACTCCGTATAGGAATTTTGTAAGTTGGTAATTGGAGTTTTTCAGTACCTTTTATGCTAAAGTTCCAGTTAAAAAAATCAGAAAGCTTTATACACAAGGAAAATTATGCTATTCAACTAACAAAAATTACTGAATACAGCCTCTTCCCACTTTTCCCTGTTCCCTGTTCCCTGTTCCCTATTACAGACTGTTTATTTAGCATAACAGTTACGGTAGAGCCGTAATTGGTCAGATGACGTTTTCCTTTGGTAGGTAATTGATGAGTAGTAAGCTGGTTTCCTCCAACTCTAAACCTGAGGTTTTACAGGATAAATTACATCATAATGGGCATGATGGGCATGATGGGCATGATGTTAACCGAGCCTCAGGTTTAGCTAAATTCTTTTTCCTGAAAACAGTATTTGGTATTCTCCTGATCGTTTTGCTAACCTTGGGTGGGTTGATGGGTTATCAGTCGATGGTCAAAGAAGCGGATCCAGATGTGGAAATTCCCATGGCGATAGTGACTACTACTTGGCCAGGGGCTGACCCAGAAACCATGGAAACTCAAGTTACAGATAAAATTGAAAAAGAACTCAAATCCCTCAAGGGATTGAAGAAAGTTGAGAGTGCTTCTTTCAACGGTTTCTCCCAGATATTAGTTGAATTTCAAGCTAATGCTAATGTTCAGGAGTCGATGGCACTGCTGCGGCAAAAAGTTGATGATGCTGAACCGGAGATTAATTCAGAGGCTGAGCAACCAAATATAGAGCAAATCTCTGCCCAAGATGTTCCGATTTTCTCGATTGCTTTATATGGTAATCTCGATCCGGCGGTGTTCAGTCGGGCGGCGGAAGATATTCAAGAAAGACTAGAAAAAGTCTCGGATGTACGGGAGGTTAATTTAGCAGGACAACGGAAAGAAGTTATCAATGTCCAACTTATCCCCAGCCGCATGATTGCTTTGGGGATTTCCCCAACCACAGTAAGTGACCGCCTCAGAGTTGCTAACCAGGATATGCCCTGGGACCAGATTGAAAACGAACAGATTGGGGCTCAGGTGCGATTGTACGGTAGGTTTCGTACCTTGGAAGATTTACGTAGCTTGCCTATCACTCGTTTGGGTGGTACTAATGGTAGGGTAGTGCGCCTCGATGAAGTTGCCTTAGTACGTCGGGATTTGGAAAGGGAAAAGACTCGTGCTTTCATTAGTTGGCAGGGTTCTGAGTTTGAACCCACCGTCAGCATGGATGTAGTGAAAGTACCAGGGTCTGACTCGATTAAGGTAATCGAAAAAACCTTAGAAGAACTGGAATCTCTTAAGCAAGACCTCAATGTCTGGCCTTTTGGGATGGATTATCGGATTACCTACAGGCAGGACGAAGAGATTCACGATGAGCAGAATAGCCTGATCAGTAATGTGCTTCAGGCCGTGATTGGTGTTTTTATCATCTTGTTCATTGCCCTGACCTGGCGAGAAGCAATGATTGCTGGGTTATCGATTCCTTTAACCTTTCTCGGAGCTATATTTCTGCTCTGGATTGGTGGGTACACCCTCAACAATATGATCTTATATGGGATGGTAATAGCACTAGGATTGCTGGTGGATGTATTCATCTTAATGATGGAGGGGATGCATGATGGACTGTTTGTGGAAGGGTTAACCTTTAATCAGGCAGCCCTTAAGACTGTGAGAACCTATGCAGCACCAGCCTTTTCCGGTCAGATGACAACTATTCTAGCTATGGCACCCCTGCTGGTAATTAGTGGCACGATGGGCAAGTTTATACGCTTGATGCCGATCACAGCAATTATCTGTCTGTTGCTAAGTTATGCGATCGCTTTATTAATCGATATACCCTTGTCTCGCTTTGTGTTAGGTAATGTCAAAGGCGGGATTAAAAAAACCCGCATTGATAAATTAACCGAATCCGCCTCTGAATGGTTTAAAAACTGGAGTCTCAAGTTTACAGTACGTAACCGAGCAATAGCTGGTGCTTGGATTGTCGGCACTGTAGTTCTTTTTATGACCTCTTTGGTTGCGGTTGCGCAATTACCAGGAACGCTTTTTCCTGATGCTGACAACCGCCCGATCAGTATCAATGTGGAATTACCCCCCACAGCAACCTTGGCAAAGTCTCAACAAGTGGCAGATGATTTAGGAGAAATTTTGCGTTCCAAGGATTATTTTGAAAGTGTCACCAAATTAGTTGGTCAAAAAAGTGCTTTAGTGGCAGAGAGTGGTCTTAAGCCCACACAGGATAACTATTTACTAGGTTTCTCAGCACTATTTACCAAAAAAAACGAGCGCGACCAGTTCTCCTATGACTATATAGATGACTTGCGAACAGAACTGAATCAGGCGATCCGTAATTATCCTGGAGCATCCCTAGTCATAAATGTTCCTGGTACTGGTGAAGGCGGAGACCCCATTGCCATTGAGCTAAAAGGCAATGACATGAACACACTGCGGCAGATTTCCGGTGAAGTCCAATTAGCACTGCGCCAGATTGATGGGACTGAAGATGTCCGTGATGGCTTGGGAGACTTGCGCAACGATATCAAACTTCGACCCAAACGGGAAGCTATGGATTTTTATGGCATCAGTGAAAATGACCTAGCCCTGCAGGGACGCTACATTATGACCGATAACGAGATTACAGACTCTGCGATTAGAGCAGGAAAAGACGACTTAGAAATTCGCCTGAGTACTGCCTGGCCCTCCCGCAATGGCGCTGTCGGTGGTCCCACTCGTCGTGATGAGTTGAGAATGTTTCAAGTGTTTTCATCAGACCACGGAGCAATATCGGGAAATGCGATATTGGATATTGAGCAGAGCATGGCTCCCCTATCGATTACCCATACAGATACTGAACGCACAGTTACTGTTTATTCTAAAGCTAAAGGTCGCACTCCTGGAGAGATTTTGGCAGAGTTACAGCCAAAATTAGAGCAAATGAAGAAAACCTGGTCTCCAGGTTATGATTACAAATTCGGCGGAGAGGCTGAAACTCAAAGTGAGACCTTTGGTTCTGCAATTCAGATGTCCTATGTATCACTTTTCTTAGTTTTTTCGGTACTGGTGCTGCAATTTGGCTCTTTCACCCAGCCTTTCATTATTATGCTCTCTATCCCCTTTGCTTTGATTGGCACCTTTAGTGGTTTCTCTTTGCTCGGGATACCCCTTTCGTTTCCTACCATGATTGGGATTATTTCTCTAGTGGGAATTGTAGTTAATGATTCCATCGTGATCGTAGAAACCATGAACAAGCATCGCTCAAGTGGAATGAAAGTGCGACAAGCTGCAGCTCATGGTGCTTCTGACCGACTGCGCCCGGTACTGACCACCAGTATTACCACCATGGTTGGTTTGATTCCTTTAGCACTAAGTGATCCCATTTGGTTTCCTTTATGTATGGCAATTATCTTTGGTTTATGTGCCTCAACCTTGAGTGCGTTACTGGTGATTCCCTGTTTGTATTTACAGTTGACGCCAAATCAGAGATAGGCAAGAGGCAACAGGCAAGAGGCAAAAGTTGGTTTTAGTGTAAGCTATCAGCTATCAGTTATCAGTTATCAGCTAAAGGCTCGACTAGGTGAGGACTCTTGCCCTTTGCCTCTTGTTATTCTTCAAACTTCCTCTGGATTTACTCCCATTGCTCGTAAGCGAGCAGCGAGTTTGTCAGCCCGTTCTTGAGCGATCGCCGCTTGTTCTTGAGCGATCCCCGCTTGTTCTTGAGCGATCCCCGCTTGTTCTTGAGCGATCCCCGCTTGTTCTTGAGCGATCGCTGCATTTTCTTCAGGAGTAGGTAGCACAATTCCTTCCAAGGTAGCCCAACGCAGCCAAGTGGCCTCTACATCCTTATACAAGCCTGACCAACGCACTAAGGCTAACCCTAATCTTTCGCTAATTAGTCGCTCCTGTTCATCTTCACTTAACGGCTGATACACACCATTGTCTAAGCTAAATCCGGCAAAATCCTCTGGATTAAACGGGTCGTACCAAAAATATTCCGATACTCTGATTTGGTCTTGATAAACTAGTTTTTTGGTAGTTTTATCGGTCTTGGCTGTACTCTGTGAAATTAATTCAATGATCACATCAGGTGCTTTACCTTCTTCCCAAACTACCCAACTGAGTCGTTCGCCTTTGGGAACCCCAAGCACTACAAAGACATCTGGACCCCGGAAGTCTTGATTTTTAAGTTGTGCTTCACTGAAATGAAGAAACATATTACCGCCCACATAGCCATCCTCCCGCTGGGCTAACCAAGGCAATAACGGATCAATCAGCAATTGCATCTGGAGTTTATGTCGTTCAGTTTCCATCGGAATACCGTCATCACAGGGAAGGTCATACTGAGTTGGCAGATAAGGAGTATTAGGCACAACAGCAGAGGTCATGGTTTTAGACATAGCGATCGCATTACCTACTCAAATTTAACGCCCACAGCTACGATATCGTTGAAATTTGGTAAAAAACCCAGCGCTTGGATCTATCTTTTTTGCTAAAAATCTGGTATAGAAGTTCAAAATTTAATTATTGTTGATAGGGTTTCTGATAGTAACGAGGTACAAGGATTTTTTACCTCTTCCCAGGGAGTGCGCTTGACCCATTAAGAATTAAATTCGCCACGGGTCGCACCGCTCCCTACTCCCTACTCCCTACTCCCTATTCCCTACTCCCTACTCCCTATTCCCTGTTCCCTGGGGACATCTCTAGCTTCTGGCAAAATTAACATCGCATCACCAAAGGAATAAAAGCGATAACTAAGAGCGATCGCATCCTGATACAAGCTCAGTAACCGCTCCCTCCCTACCATGGCGCTAACTAACATTAATAAACTCGACCGAGGTAAGTGGAAATTGGTAATCAATCCCTCCACTACCTGCCACTGATAGCCTGGGTAGATAAATAAGTTAGTCTTACCACAATAGGGTTGTAATTCCCCATCCACAACGGCTCCCTCTAGAGCACGGACTACCGTTGTGCCTACAGCAATCACTCTGCCTCCGGTTGCTCTAGTTTCCTGAATTTGCTCGACAGTTGATTGGGGGACTTCTAGCCACTCTCCGTGCATGTCGTGCTCGGTAATATCCTCCACTTCTACAGGCCGAAATGTACCAACCCCCACATGTAGGGTGATATACCCTAGCCGAATTCCCTGTTGGCGGCAGTTTTCCATCAGCTCATTGGTGAAATGGAGTCCAGCAGTGGGAGCAGCAACAGCACCGTTCTTTTGAGCATAAATGGTTTGATACTGGTCTGGGGTAGCTTGAGAGTCTTGGATATAGGGGGGTAGAGGAACCTGACCATACAACTCCAACAGGGTTTCCCAGGATACTCCCTCTGGGAAATCAAACTGCAATATCCGCCCACTGGTCGCTTCATCTGTTGCCAGAACAGTTGCTTTCAGAGGAGGTAGGGGGGTAGTTAGGTGTTTTGATACGGTACTATCGTTGAGCCCAAGGTCGGATGAGGGAGTAAACCAAATCTCTGCTCCTGGCTTGAGACGCCTACCTGGTTTGACTAAAGCTAGCCAACTCTGGTGTTGTCCCTGCTGTTGTCCCTGGTGTTGTCCCTGATGTTGTCGCTCTTCTAACAACAATATCTCCACAGGCACACCAGTGGATTTACGCCCATAGAGTCGAGCGGGGATAACCCTGGTGTTATTGAGGATCAATAGGTCACCCGGTTGCAATAGCTGAGGTAATTCCCTAAAGATGTGGTGGCTATGGTGAGTTGGTGAATCTACCACCAGCAGTCGTGAACCATCCCTCTCGCTCAAGGGTGTTTGGGCAATTTGCTCTTGGGGTAGTTCATAGTCATAGCTTGAGACTAATCGGTCGATTTGGTGCGTGGATGTCTGTTTGTCAATCCCTGTCATGCTGTTATTCCTAAATTGGGGAATATCCCCTATCTAAGATCGGGGGAATATCCCCTGTCCGTTAGCAATCCTGCCTTGCCAAAATAAAGATACAGCAATAGGATATCAAGCCTCAGTTGGTTACTAACTAACTCCTCTCTATGGATTACCTTTACTTTTTAGCTAATGCCAGTCTAACTCTGCGAGTCGTTGAGTATATAAAAGACTCGCCCCAGCTACCTATAAAATTTGCCACGGTGATTCATCGGATTGATGGCTGGGTGGTTAAGGTCAAGATGGACACACCCTTAACGGCTCAACAACATGGAGACTTTCGGGCTTATATGAACGAGTTGGGGATTCCCTACAGCCCAGACATTCGTGTGCAAATGGCTCTGTGGAGTCTGGAAACCGGACAGTCACCGGTAGAGGTCATGCGTCGCTACCAAGTTGCTGTGGTTTCTCATGGTAGTCCAAACCAGAGCGACATAGAAGCTTTTTGCGAACAATTTACCATGGGGTTGGGATATTGTCCAGAAACCTTGGCTTGAGCAACTTCACCTAGGGTGGGCTTTGCACGTCGCTAGGCACTGCCCACCCTAGGATTAATCACAACGGTGCCAGATCTTAGTAATACCTAGAATTTTGGTAAAATCGGTTATGATGCAGCATGGTAATGTAACCGAAGTCTATGCCCTTGCCAGCCAATCTAGTCACCCTAACTACGACGGAAAATCAACAGAATTTAAGCATAAATCCCCCAACATCTGGTCTATCTTTGCAGGGAGTTATAAGGATACCAGGGGATAAATCGATTTCCCATCGAGCCTTAATGTTGGGAGCGATCGCGCAAGGAGAAACTACCATTAAAGGGTTACTTTTGGGAGAAGACCCCCAAAGCACTGCTAGCTGCTTTCGTGCTTTGGGCGCAGATATCTCGGAACTTAATACTGAACAAGTGATTGTTAAGGGTATAGGACTAGGGAAACTGCAAGAACCCGTTGATGTCTTAAATGCAGGCAACTCGGGTACTACCCTACGACTGATGCTGGGACTACTCGCCTCTGCTGCTGACCGATTTTTTACTGTAACTGGTGACAAGTCTTTGCGATCGCGTCCGATGTCCCGTGTGGTGAAACCCCTACAACAAATGGGAGCAAGCATCTGGGGGCGTGAAGGTGCAACGCTCGCTCCCCTGGCCATTAAAGGCTCGGTTCTTAAACCAATTCACTACCACTCTCCCATCGCCTCAGCTCAAGTAAAATCCTGTATTCTCCTCGCTGGTTTAATGACCGAAGGACAAACAACTGTCACTGAACCAGCCCTCTCCCGTGACCACAGCGAACGGATGCTCAAAGCCTTTGGCGCTCAAATTATTACTGACCCAAAAACCAATAGTGTTACCGTCACAGGACCGGCTCAGTTGCAAGGGCAAACCGTAATTGTTCCTGGTGATATTAGCTCAGCTGCCTTTTGGTTAGTAGCCGGAGCTATTGTACCGGGTTCAGAACTGATTGTGGAAAATGTCGGTGTCAACCCTACCCGTACAGGTATTTTAGAAGCCCTATCCATGATGGGGGCTGATATTGAGCTGTTAAATCAGCGAGTTGTCGCTGGGGAGCCGGTGGCAGATTTGCGGGTACGTCACGGTAACCTCAAAGGATGCACCATTGCGGGTGACTTGATTCCCCGCCTGATTGATGAAGTGCCAATTTTAGCAGTAGCAGCAGTCTTTGCCCAAGGAACTACTATCATTCGGGATGCAGCAGAACTGCGAGTCAAGGAAAGCGATCGCTTAGCGGTGATGGCATCCCAGTTGAACCAGATGGGAGCTAAGGTCACTGAATTGCCCGATGGTCTAGAGATTATCGGTGGTACTCCCTTAACTGGTACAGAAGTGGATAGTCATACTGACCACCGCATTGCCATGAGTTTAGCGATCGCAGCCCTAAATTCCCAAGGTACAACTACCATTCACGGTGCTGAAGCGGCTGCCATCTCCTATCCAAACTTCACTACCACCTTGGAAGAGGTAATTAAGGCTTGTTGACCGCTGTTCGCGTAGCGTGAGCTTTTAGCTCACCGCTCAAAATAAATAAAGTAATGGGTAAAGGTTTCTAAAATTACCCTTTACCCTTTACTCGTTACCCTTTAACCCAAATTTTTCCCCGAGCAGCTAGCCCAACTAAGTAGCTCAACTTATGAAGGCTATCACTCTATTTCAGGGATTGGAGAAGTTAACAAAGCTAGTTTACGCAGCTGCTTGGCTTGGGATAGGAACAACCTTTCGTAGGCTTTAATATCCTTATCCTTAGCAAATTCATCATCGTAGCGCTCTTTGCTCGCTAGTTTCATTTTTTGCAGTTCATCACCATCATTTAGCAGTATCTCCAGTTTCTCGTCCAATTCTGCTTCATTTTTGAAATAGTGAGCACCGGGTCCTGCAACCCAACGATTGAAGCGATTATTGTTTGCCAGAACCGGTTGACCAGCGCTGAGGGCTTCTACTAAAGAAGGATTAGTGCCACCAACTTGATGTCCATGAATATAGAGTCGTGCGTGGAATCTCAAGGCATTAACCACTGACTTATTATAGATAGCACCAGGAAAGATTACCTCATCACTGGCTGCTTCTAGAACTTGTTTGTGATAGGGTACTTGATCAGGTAAATAGCGACCAAGCACCACCAATTTAAGACCCCGAGGTCGCCTGGAAAAGCCAGAAACAATCTCTAGAATCGAGTTTTCTGGTTCAGGTCTAGCAATTACCAAAGCATACTCCTTCGGAGCCAGATTATACGCGGTTAATAGTTGTGAGTCTGCATTAACAACTTTCTCGGTTCCATAAGGAATTACCGTAATTTTATCAGAAGCTACTTTTCGAGTCAATAAATGACTCTTGATTTCTGGATGATCAGCAATTAAACTGTTAGCTAACCAACACCCAGCCCATTCATTGAGATATAACCAAATTTTTTCAGGAAGCCTCCATTTACTGCGTTTCCATTCCAGACCATCCATATTCATAAAATTGGTAATCCCTTTGAGGCGATACCAAATACTGAAGATGGCTGTGTTATAGCCAAGGGTAAGCACGATACCCTTTTGTTTGACCGCATGTAATGTAGATTTCCAGTCAAAAATGATCGATCCCAGTGCGTTGCTATAGGGAACCGGTATATGAACCAGACGAATACCATGCCAGTATTCTTCAAACATCTGATTTTTGTGCTCTTCCTGACAATAGACTGTGACTTCCCATCCCTGAGATACAAGATATTTTGACAGCCGTTCCGCGAAAGTTTCAAATCCACCATATTGAGCGGGAATGCCACGGATACCAAGAATTGATAATTTCAACATTTTAGATGCCCCAGTCTAACAGTATACAAAGGCAAAAATTTGCCTTCCCAATTCACAAGTTACTTAGACTAACTGAGTTGAATAACGACAATGCACCGAACAGCCGATAACAAACGGCTATCAAAGCGATGCAGCGCGGTCTTGGGGGTTTCCCCCATGAGCGACTGCATCAAGAGAGGTAGATAAACCCGATAATTTTTTGGTCTACCTTGAGCTGCTTTATCAATCAAGGAGATTCCCAGGATAAGCCTAGGCCATGATTTGTCAAAACTCTGTTAGTTTGGCGCAGTTTGACAATGGACTATCACCTGCCATCACTGAGATGGTATTTATCAACAAACCCTTAAAACCATTAAGTATAATACGTTCCGGGACTAGGTTAATGTCAGACTTGATTTTATTGTAATACTGCTGGAACGCACTACCACCGAGCAGAGGGGATGTGACACGCTTCACGCTGTGTCCCCTACACATTTAGGATTTGTGTGATAAATAGTCTCTGAACTTTAGGCGGTCGTTGAAGCGGTTGTGCCAACTTGTCAAAAGTGCCATAATCTGTTAGCATGTCAGGATTTTTGATGACGAATAACTTGAACATAGATCCAATAATCACCATTAGTTTTCCAAACGGTTTAACAATGGCTTTGCTATTTAATCAGCCTTTCACACAGTATAGCAAGGGAAGTATAGTTTAGGACATAGTCTTTTGGTTGAAAGGGAGCAGGAATCCCCCCTCCCTTAGTAAGGGGGGCAGGGAGCAGGGAGCAGAAGATGTCTTAAGCTTTACTTCGACTGCTATATCTTAAAATCCCTGTCAAAAGTCGAGATTTTAAAAAAAGTTAATGTTGTCAACAGCGGTCAATCAATTGTCAATAAACTGCTACATATTATTATTGTAGTATATCCCATCCAATCAACTCAACGATGATCGACGTGGAACTGAGCGAGTTTATGGAAAAACCTCCAACAATTAAATTGAGCTGAAGCAACATCTGATTAGTGATCAGACTTTAGTGATCAGACTTGGGTAACAAGTTAATCAAACTTTGTGAAAAACTTGTGAACTCATCTATCGGGTAGGGGAAACACTTAGCTAGTTTAAGGTAATCAACTACCTAGTGACGTAGATTTGATGATTAAAGTTCCAGGATTTATAGGAGTTACGAAGTTTAGTTGGTTTTGGCTCGCTAACCCACTAAATATGGGGGGGTAATACTCAAAAAAATCACCAAGTTTGGTGTATTTAGGGGGCAATGGGTAAGTCCTGATTGATAAAAAAAATCTCAAAAAAAATCTCAAACAGCGCGCTGAGTTGGCTCACAGGGAATCGTTTTACCCTGTTTTCAGGCTAAGTATTGAATAAATCCGGTAAAAAAAGCTATACTGTATTACTTGAATAAGTAAGGTTTGCTATATTAGTTAAGGTTTGCTGTTACATCTGAGCAATCATGGCTCCCGCAAGTAATCCCTAAGCAAGTAACGGCTAAGCAAGTAAACCAATCAGCAACGCTGGGAAATCAGGGATGTGTTAGAACCGAGTACTCGCCAACCCCAACAACTACCGAAACAATTATTGATAAACGGCCAACAGCCCAAGCTTCAGCCGGTGGCATTTATGTTTCCAGGACAGGGAGCCCAATATGTCAATATGGGGCTGGAACTAACCCATGAAATATCAACATTTCGTGTACTGATTGATCGATGCTCAGAACTCCTCAAACCCCATCTGGGTATTGACCTGCGCCATGTACTCTACCCAAAGCAGGAACAGACTAATCAGGCCACAGAGCAACTGAAACAGACTAGTATTACCCAGCCAGCCCTGTTTGTGATCGAGTACGCCCTAGCTCAGTTATGGATGTCGTGGGGAGTCCGTCCCCAAGCGATGATCGGTCACAGTATTGGTGAATATGTGGCAGCCTGTGTAGCTGGAGTCTTTTCCTTAGAGGATGCATTATCTCTGGTTGCCCTTCGAGGGCAGATGATGCAACAACTGCCTGCTGGCTCGATGCTTGCTGTTCCTTTACCGGAAGAGGAGGTGCAATCCCTGCTGGGTCAGGAACTATCCTTAGCAGTGATTAACGGGCCATCCCAATCGGTGATTTCTGGTCCTACTGATGCGATCGCATTATTACAAAACCAATTGGATCAACAAGGGGTAGAGTACCGCAGGCTACATACCTCCCATGCCTTTCATTCCAAGATGATGGAACCGATCTTGGACTCCTTCACCGACCAGGTAAAACAGGTTAGTCTCAAGCCTCCACAAATTCCCTACCTATCTAATGTTACTGGCACTTGGATTACAGCCGAGCAAGCAGTCAATCCACGCTATTGGGCACAGCATCTGCGGCAAACTGTGCGATTTTCTCAAGGTGTGCAACAGCTGTTGAAACAACCAGAGACCATCCTGCTAGAAGTAGGGCCTGGGCGAACCTTGAGCACATTAACGAAACGACACTCTCAGAAAGCGGTTGAGCAACTGGTGCTAACCTCAGTACGTCATCCACGACAGGAGCAATCGGATCTAAGCTTCTTGCTCACTACCGTAGAACAGCTCAGGGAAGCCGGTGTATCAGTGGATTGGGATGGATGCCATGGTCAGACACCTGACCAGCAAGACATCCTAAGGCACAAGGGCCAAGAAGATGATACCCAAAAAGACAACAGTACTCTGGAGTCAGAGTCATCCAAGACCTTTGTTGCTCCCCGAAATGACTTAGAACGTCAATTGACCAAGATTTGGGAAAACGTCTTAGGAATCAAATCTATCAGTGTTACAGATAACTTCTATGACCTAGGAGGAGACTCTCTGCTAGCGGTGCGCCTGTTTGCTGAGATTGAGAAGATTTTCCATAAAAAACTGCCCTTAGCTTCTCTGCTGATGGCTCCAACTGTAGCCCAATTAGTAAACCAGCTGCGCCAAGACCAAGGAGCAGCACCTTGGTCCTCAGTAGTACCAATTCAGCCCAATGGTTCCAAACCGCCTCTATTCTGTATTCATGGAGCCGGTGGTAACATTCTCAGCTTTCGAGATTTGGCACGTTATTTAGGTTCGGAGCAACCGTTTTATGGACTCCAATCATTGGGTCTCGATGGCAAACAGACTCCCCTGACCACAGTTGAAGATATGGCTCGCTGCTACCTCAAGGAAATACGTACTATTCAGCCCAAGGGTCCCTATTTTCTGTCAGGATACTGCTTTGGAGGTAAGATTGCTCTGGAGATTGCTCAGCTGCTCCGCTTAGACGGTGAGACAGTGGCTCTGCTAGCTCTGCTTGAACCTAGCCCTCTTGAATTCTCGACAAGTGAAAACCAACGTCCCTATCAACGTAGCTATAGTGATCGATTAAAGGGACTGTTTCAACGATTGATTCACAGAGGTTTTCAAGACGTACTCAAGCAGCAATTCCTAAAGGTTGTTTCTAAATTATATCAGTCCTTTGGAATTTCCTTACCGCAATCTCTCCAAATCATAAAAGTCCAAGAAGCTAACACCTTCGCTTCAAAAAATTATGTGGCCAAACGCTACTATCCAAACCCAGTAACAATGTTCTTGACCAGTGAGCGGATTTCCCAGTCTCCAGAACTCCAAAAAGGCTGGATAGAGTTAGTTACTGGAGAGCTGGAAATCCAGGAAATCTCTGGTAAGCACTTAGATGACCAACCAGGGAGTTTTCTCAAAGACCCCCATGTAGAGCTACTAGCTCATAAAATTAGGGCTTCTATAGATCAGGTAATTGTTAGTTAATTGTCAATCATTTGTTAAGTTAAACTTGTCACTGGTCGTAAGCATTCAGCCGTGAGCTTTTGGCTCACGCTACGCGAACAGCCATCAGCCGTCAGCTTTTGGGCAATAGCTGAGAGCTGATAGCTGATAGCTGATAGCTGATAGCTGAGAGCTGTTCGCGTAGCGTGCGCGTAGCGCTTAAGCTTAAGAATTGATAACTTGCTGATATAAACTCAGCATTTGTTCACCAATTATTTCCCATGACCAATTCTCTGAGACTATC
Organism: Moorena sp. SIO4A5; assembly: GCF_010672005.1. Classification (NCBI taxonomy): domain Bacteria; kingdom Bacillati; phylum Cyanobacteriota; class Cyanophyceae; order Coleofasciculales; family Coleofasciculaceae; genus Moorena; species Moorena sp. SIO4A5. The sequence goes on from NZ_JAAHHZ010000001.1 coordinate 231,438, forward strand.
ACTCGTCCTTTAAGTCCCATAGATATGCGTTTTTCCCCATTAGTTGCTAACTGCAACAGTGCTTGATCTAAATCATTGATCACTTGGGATAGGTTATCGACAGGCACTTTAATTCCCCAGTCTTGTTGAACCATCAACGAGGGTCCACCAATATCGAGACAAACCACAGGTCTACCAGATGCCATTGCTTCCAACACCACCGTCGGCCAATGATCATGGAAGCTCGGATGCATTAACACGTCCACCTCTGCCATCCGTTGTAAGACCTGATCACGGGAAAGCTTCCCCCAAAAACGTACAGCATCACCGCATCCAAGGTCTTTAGCTAATTTCTGTAGTCCCTCCTTTTCAGGACCATCACCAATCAGCCAGTATTCACTAGTGGGGTGTTCACGATGGAACTGGGCAAAGGCACGGATGCCCAATGCAAACCCTTTCCAACCCAAAAATCTCCCGATACTGACCACTCGAAATGGTTCTTCCTGGCGCTGGGGCAGTTGAGCTAATCTCTCAATATCCTTTTGATTAAGACCAAAGGGAGGAAAAGCCTTAACTGGTAAATTGTCTGACCATTGGCTCGCTTCCCGAGATAGAATTAATTGGGCGCGAGAAGCAACAGACCACTGGGTAAAGCGACCTAGGGCATTCATCGACACCATCCGAATCCGTTCCATCATGGCCGATTTTAGGGATAATGTCTTCAAGAGTACCGACGGAATTTTATCTTTAGCGCCACCATTCCAAATCAAGGGCACACCTAGCCAGCCTATCCATGTTGGCAACCAGGAATTTTGATAGGTGACATGGTGAACCAAATCAAAGCCAATTTCCCCCTGGAGTTTTTTGGCCACAAAAAATGCTCTAATCTGCCAGGCGATATAGTACAAATAATGAGACAATCCTGAATTACGAGACCCTTCAGACATTGCTACAAAAATAAAGGTGACATTGTCTAAAGGTGAATGAGTCAATTCCTGTTCAATCTGAGATTGATCAGTTATGTTAGTGAGCACCCAACACTTATGGCTATGGTCTTTAGCTATTTGTTTTACGACATTCCAACCTATACCATATTCAGACCCTCTTACTGGGGAACAGCCATAAGCAGAAATCAGGATATTCATGATTATTTTTCCCTGATTAATTCAGCTGATAATTAGTAACATTTTAACAGACTTAGGCGTCTTAGTAGGGAGCATGTTACCCTTGTAATTAGGTAACATGCTCCCCTTCGATCACAGGATAGACGATCCTAAAGCACCATAGATAGGACTTACGAAGTTAGTTGGTTTTGCCCCCCTGCCCCCCAATTTTGGGGGGTAATGATGTCAAAGTCCCCCATAATTGGGGGATTTAGGGGGCTTTGCGTAAGTCGTGATAGACATATCCAACGGTAGGTTAGTACTCACGAAAAACAGAGCTAGCCTTGATAACCTGATTGGGCTGTAATGGCTGTATGCTAGACTTGGGAACAGTCAGCGGAGATTAATCTAGGGGTGGTGGCGGCGGAGTTGAAGCAAGTGGATCGAAATTTGGTAGAAATTGATGCCACGATCGAGGGGATTTTGTGATTAGTTAGGGATGGATGGGTGCATGTCAGTTTTGTTAATCCCTGATTCAGATCCCCCATTATCCCCCTTAATAAGGGGGACTTTTCAATCTAATTCCCCCCTTTTTTAAGGGGGGTTAGGGGGGATCTATGTACCTAATTACAAATTTGACATGCTCCCGGGATGGATACTCCTTACATGTTTGTTTAGGTAAATCATAGACTATGAAAATCCTTACCATAAAAATTAAAAACTATCGTGTATTTGAAAACATAGAAATCAAAAATATTCCCGCATTTTTTGTGATAGTTGGTGCAAACGGTACCGGAAAATCAACCCTGTTTGACATATTTGGCTTTATCCACCATGCCCTCAAACATAATATTCGTCATGCTCTCGAAGTTCGTGGCGGTTTCAATGAAGTTATCACCCGAGGCAAAGAGCAAGAAGATATCGAAATAGAACTTCAGTTCCGTATGAAAATTCTAGGAACTGAGCGCCTGGTTACCTATATTTTGATCATTGGACAGGAGAAGAGACGACCGTTCATAAAACGAGAAATTCTGCGTTATAAACGTGGCGCACACGGGAAACCTTTTCATTTTCTAGACTTTCGAAAAGGAAAAGGATACGCTATCATCAACGAAGAAAAATTTGAACAAGCTGACAAAGACCTGCAACGGGAAGAACAACAACTTGAATCCAGCGACATTTTAGCCATAAAAGGCTTAGGACAATTCCAACGCTTCAAAGCCGCCAGTGCCTTTCGTTCCCTGATCGAAAACTGGCATGTTTCCGACTTTCATATCAATGAAGCTAGAGGCAGCAAAGACGCATTCTATGCCGAACACCTCTCCCCCACAGGAGATAATATGGCATTAGTAGCCCAATACATCTATCAAGAACATCCCGAAATATTCGAGAAAATTCTCCAGCGAATGCAAGAGCGAGTCCCCGGCATTTCCAAAGTAGAAGCCAAAAATACTGAAGACGGCAGACTAATCCTAAAATTTCAAGATGAAGCCTTTAAAGACCCCTTTATCGATCGCTATGTTTCCGATGGCACCATGAAAATGTTTGCCTATTTAATATTGCTCTTCGATCCTAAGCCTCACCCCCTGCTCTGTGTCGAAGAACCCGAAAACCAACTTTACCCCAGCCTTTTACATGAACTCGCCGAAGAATTTGCCAGTTATGCCAATCGTGGTGGCCAGGTCTTTGTCTCTACCCACTCCCCTGACTTTTTAAATGCCGTTCCCCTGGAGAGCATCTTTTGGCTCACCAAAGAACATGGGATCACCAAATTTTCAAGGGCTAAAGATAATCCAACCCTTGTCAATCTAGTTGAAGCTGGAGACTTACCTGGCTATCTATGGAATCAAGGCTGGTTTGAAGGAGTTGCCCCCTAATGAGTTATGACCTGATTTTTATGCTAGAAGAACGCTCCATGAAAAACGTTTTAGATCAACTCCTACCGAAAATTATCCCCGATCAAATCACCTATCTTTGTATCCCCCACCAAGGCAAACAGGACTTATTTAAATCTATTACTAAAAAAATTAAAGCCTTTCAATATAGTCCCGACACTAGATTCATTATCGTCCATGACCAAGACTCCCATGATTGCAAAAAACTCAAATCCGAACTATTAGAAATTTGTCAAACTGCCGGAAAATCCAATAATGTGATGATTCGGATCATCTGCCATGAATTAGAATCCTGGTTCTTAGGAAACTTAGCCGCAGTCGAAAAAGCCTATAACATGAAACCTAATAGCCTCAGTAAACAACAAAGTAAAAAGAAATACCGTAACCCCGATCAGCTTAACTCTGCCAAACAAGAGCTTAAAGGTTTAGTTGAGGAATACTATCCAGGAATCCATTCTAAAAAAATTGCACCCTATTTATCTTTAACTGACAATACATCCCACAGTTTTCAAGTCTTTATTAAAGGTATTAAACAGATCTTAGAGGTATCACCATGACCAAATCCGGTTGGGTGCATCTCCTAAAAGCTGTTTGACACTCCTGCTCCCTGCTCCGAAGTCCCTGCTCCCTGCTCCCTAAAACCCAAGACCTTAATAGCAGGGTTACCATCTACAAGCGTCTGCGAATCGCTTCTACAATGTTTCGGGTTCGGTCAAGATTCATTAACAAAGCTAGGGTCAATTTTACAGGTAAAAATGCCCAGCTTAATGCTAACATCAAGGGGTTGGGCTTCATCGAAGCATAGGAGTAACCATGCTTGAGCATGTTAGTATAGGTTACTTGCTGGCAAATATGAATCTCTGTCACAGAAAGTCCCCCACGCCGCCATTTTCCAGTGGTATTCGGGTCAATTCCCCGACGTTTTGGTGTGATTTGCTTATGGGATGAGACACCGCCCTCATTTTGAGGAACGTCCAACATTTGTGATTGGAACTCCAGACCTAGAAACTGGCAAATTTATGCCACGGTCTGCTCTGGATTTGTTACCAAATATTCAAATCTCACCGTACGACATCGCGGATGATTGGCAAATTTTTCAGCAGCGTTAATCGACGCATTCCAAAGTTTTGAGATGGTAAAGGGATGATAATTGCACCAAGACCGGAAGGCTTCTCGATAGGGAATATTCTTGGCACCCAAGAATTTGATTCGCCACTTATATTTTTGTGACAGCAGTACGTCTCGGGGGTCACGAACCATATTAATAATCCTGCTTTCGGGATAAAGTTCCAGGATTTCAGCTATGTATAAGACATTGCGCGGAGTTTGCTCACAAGGAATACTCTTACTGTTTTTGGCAGCTTTGTATCCCAGAAATACCTTAAAGACATCCCCAGAGGTTAGCCTTTGCTCCGGAAACTGGGCAATAATTGCTTTGGCTTCTTCACTAAAGTCACTGGGATCCCCTGGACGCAGAACATCACTATGCTGAATTGATAGGAGGCGAGCCGCTAGCTGTTCTGCTTCTGCCTGAGTCAGGTAAGAGTCCCGATGCTGCTCGGACCATAACTGCTCAAAAAAATGGAGTTCCTCAAAGGTGAAAACCTCTGAATTTAATCCCAAGATTAGACCGATCAGAGTAGTGCCACTGCGGGAGTTTCCTACTACAAATATCTGTTCCACTCTTGGTTGATGATCAATCATGATGGGCTGATGGGGTGATAGGGTGATAGGGTGATGGGGGAATTGGTAACAGTATGATAAGTATATCAGCACTAAGGATTAAGCATAACAAAAAAATGCTTGTCTTTCTTTTATACTGTTCCCTATTCCCTATTCCCTATTCCCTATTCCCTATTCCCTGTTCCCTGTTCCCTGTTCCCTATTCCCTATTCCCTACTCCCTACTCCCTACTCCCTACTCCCTATTCCCTACTCCTTTGTTGAACAGACCAGGAATTAACTACTAGTCCAGCCAGTAACCAAAAATAAAAACTAAAGGGTCGAAGTTTAAATGTCCTTTCCACAAAGGTGTAAAAGAAAGAAACTATAATTATAGTACAAAGCATCACCCCAAGGGATTTGTATTCCAGGTATGAAGAGGATTTAATCAGAGAGTTAGAGGTTTGGTAAAGCCGTAGCAATATTAGCCAAAAAATCCCCAAACCAACAATTCCAAAATACCCCAGGAAGGCAAACCAGTAGGCATCTTCCAGGAGTTCCACATGCCAGGATAAATGCCGTTGTTCATCTGGGGAGAGAATCACGGAATTTTCTATTCCTCTTTGTAAGGCACCAGGCTCTGGACCAAAGCCAAACCAGCCTCCTGAATTCATCAAACCATTAACAATAGTCTTGGCTGCCCAACCCCGCTGAGCTTCTAAGTTGTGTTGCCAGTAATCTGGAGAAAAAATCGAGAAGAAATAGGAAGTTAAATCAGGAATTTCACCATTTTCAGAGACGGAAGCTGCTGATGTTTGAAGATTCAATAATGGGGAAATTAAGACTACAGTTATCAAAATTGCTGTAGAAAACCAGAGGATGAGAGCAGTATCTCTTTTACGTTTGAGATGAACTAATACTAGAATAGGAATTAGTAGAGATATCATCAGTCCAGCTCGCTTTTTGGAAGCAAAGTTGGCGAAATATAGCACTAAAATACTAGCGGAGTCTTTGAAAGTGGGAATAAGATGACTAGAGTGGGTGTAGACATGGCTAATAAATACTGAAATGGCTAACATCAGGAATCCTGAAAGGATGGCACTGTCGCCAAAGGTGCCAATGCTGGCATTTTTGGCAGCCATTGTGCCGGAGTGGATGACTTGCCTGGTGAATAGTTTCTGAGTGATGCTGGCGGGTAAGAAGTATTGGATGGAGGCTATACCTGCCTGGATTAAACTGGCTAGTCTAATACTTTTTAATAATAGAGAAAGCTGTTCGATAGAAATGTCAATATTAACAACAGTATAGTAAACGGAGATATACCGAAAATTAGTGCGTAAGTTTTTAATGCTACCTGCAATTCCAGCATGGTTAACAACAATGGAAATCATGGTACCGAGGAAAAAGGCAATAATCAGGATATCAAGGGGGGTTTTTCGTATACCTTTACCAGAGGAGATCCGCAGGTAAATTACCCTTACCATTAGGATGTAAAGGATAATTTCGGGAACAAAACGTATTAATGAAATTAACGGTGATGGTAAGGGTAGCCAGTTGAGAACAAAGTCTTCAAAGGGTTGGTAGATGGTTATGGTTAAAATTATCGCAAATGGTAGCTGCCCTGTTTGCATCGCCCATCGATACCAGGAAATTATTTTGTTCATTGTTGGGATTAGGGAGTCGGGAGTCGGGAGTCGGGAGTCGGGAGTGGAAAGTGGAAAATTTTCTAAATGCCTGTTCCTTTATGATTTTATTTAGTGGTATTGTAACTAAGTTAGAAATTATTCCTACATCTAAGCTACAGCGGTTTTCATATTAGTGGAGTACACACACGGATTTTTTGCCTGTTCCCTATTCCCTACTCCCTACTCCCGATTCCCGATTCCCGATTCCCGATTCCCGATTCCCGACTCCCTGTTCCCTGTTTCCTGTGCTATAAGTTATGTCTGTTGCTTTAATTGCCCATTATCTTGGTCCTCGCTTAGGGATTGGGCAGTATCTCAATCGATTACTACCACCTCTAGTTGAGGAACTGATCAGCCGAGGCACTAAGGTGAAAATCTTGGCTTCTCCAAATGCGTTTGAGAATACTCCTACCCTACAGGAGTTGGCAGATAGTGTTAATATCCTACCACCGCTGGATTACTCCCCAGCAAAGCGGTATGGTTGGGTGGCTACTCGCTTTAATGGGTATTGTGCTCAAGCAGGAGTAGAGGCTCTAGTCTGGCTATCTAACCCGATCGTACTGCCGTGGCATCCACCTACTATTGCAGTGCTTCATGATGTCAATGAATGGAAAGCGGCTAATAAGTATGGCGATCGCATAAAAACGGCTTTGCGATCGCTAATTTACCTGGATGCCTCGATTCGTTTTGCCCAGCAGATTATCGTGGTAAGCAAAGCTACGGAGAATGACCTGCTACACTTTCGCCCTAACCCAAGGCTTCAACAGAAGCTGAAAACTATTCCGAATGGAGTAGACTCACCCCTAGCTAAGTTACCGACCGTCTCGATTTCTGCTCCCACTGGACCATTCTTGTTATCGGTAGGTCGGATCGACCCAGCTGCCAAGCGTTTACCGGAAGCTGTGGCATTAACCTCTCAACTTAGAGAGCTTAGTGGTGAACCTTGGGAATTGCATTTAGTGGGAGGGATGAATACTTCCACCCAAGCTAGCGGTGAAGCGTTCCTCAACTCAATTGAGAGCTTGCCTTGGGTTCAGTATCATGGTCACATAAGCGATCGCATTTTGGCTCAATGGTATCGAGAGGCAACAGCGGTAGTGTTTCTGTCTGACCGGGAGGGATTTGGACTACCGATTGCCGAAGCCGCATCATTTGGTCGCTTCGTGGTGGTATCTCAAGGGAATCAAGCCGGTTTAGAAGCAGGGGGGTCTGCCATTATTACTGTTGATCCTGATCAGCCTAGGGAGGCAGCCGAGAAGGTAATCGGTGGTTTGAAAGAAAAACAACTAGTTGAGATTAGTAGTAATTTGCCGAAGTGGGAAACAGCAGCAATGGCTTATGCTGATGCGATTAATGAACTCAATAGGGAGTAGGGAGTAGGAAATAGGGGTGCGATTCGTTATTCCCTGTTCCCTTATAAACCTTATTAACGTCAATAAAAAAAAACTTAAAAAAATGATGGCTGAACTCAAAATTAGATCAAAAGATCCAGATTCACTAAAACGAATTATTCAAAGTGCCTTGTCAGAAAGATTACAGAGTGTTAAAGCAGGAATTCAAAGGACAGAACAACGCCTTCAGGAATTTGAAACTAAATACAAATTATCAACAGCGGAATTTATTACTCGCTTTAATAACGATGAATTAGTCCATAGTTTTGATTTTGATGAATGGATCGGAGAATCTAAAATGTTGGAACATTTACAAAAAACAAAAGAATCTATAGAGGATATTTATTTTGTTGATTGAAGACTATTTTGATCAGATTGATATTTTATTGTCATCATCGCTAATAGTCAAAGGGTTAACTATTGAACGGGAAAAAAGAGGAATGTATGAAGGGTTTATCAGAGGCAAGATAAATTTCCAAGATAATTCCTTGCTCCATTTCCGAGAATTTGTCTATGTAGAAATTTCAATCGATAGAAAAATGTATAGTTATCAATATATGAATTACGATAATAATCTAATTTTCCGCTATGATAATACCGAACACCATCGAAAATTAAATCTTGCTACTTTTCCTCATCATAAACATGATGGAAGTGAGGATAATATTGTTCAATCTAATGCTCCTTTTTTAGCTGAGGTACTTAAGGAGATTGAAAAAATATTAGTTTAGTTTTAGTGCTTTCGCGTAGCGTGACCTACGGTCAATCCTGTAGCGGCGAACGAGCGTTCATCACCATCTTGTAGGTTGGGTTTATACCACGAAATCCAACAAATAACAAAAGTACAGATTAAACCTCTTGCTATAATTAACAAGCAATTATTTTTAAAAGTGTTGGGTGTCATTATTTTCGCTATTTACCATTATTACAGCGTTTTTCATAGCTACGAGGTACACATAATTTTTTTTCTCTTGCCTCTTGCCTCTTGCCTTCCCCTCCTGGGAGGGGTTAGGGGTGGGTTCCTCTTGCCTCTTGCCTGCTCCCTGCTCTCTAAAAAATGCACCTCACCTAATTAAAAACCGCTATATATGACCACAGCCACTCCACCCCTAACCTTAGAGGAGTTCCTCAAACTCCCAGAAACCAAACCCCGATCAGAATTTATCAATGGGGAAATCATTGTTAAGCCCATGCCACAAGGCCAACATAGTCTGCTTCAGATTGAATTGTGTCAAGCTATCAATCGAGTCGCTAATCCCAACAAAATTGCCAAGGCTTTCCCGGAACTGCGCTGTACCTTTGGGGGTGAATCAATTATTCCCGACATCACAGTATTTCGTTGGGCAAACATCCCCATTGAACCAACTGGCAAAATTGCCAACCGCTTTGAAATACATCCAGATTGGGCAATCGAAATTCTTTCCCCAGACCAAAGACAAACCAAAGTCCTGAGCAAACTCATCCACTGTTTGCGTAATGGAACCGAACTAGGATGGTTAATTGATCCGGAAGAAGAAAGTATTATCGTGATTGATCAGACTCAACGATTGGAAATCCTTTCAGCAACCTCTACGTTACCGATTCTCAATGGAGTAGAGTTAGAACTAACAGTTGAGCAAGTTTTTGGGTGGTTAACCCTAGGGTAAGGTTACATGGGGTGCATCTCATAGGAAGCGGTCTGGCGTTGCTGAATAATAGAATGATTTTAAGAGAATGATAAAACCAAGAATCACTCAATTAAGCGCGTCTCAGTTTTGTGCGATACATCAGATAATAAAATGAAGTAAATAAAATCAGGGCAAACAATCCAGCCGAAACTACGGATGTCGTAAGTGGAATCAACAGTAAAGAAGTCAGCAATTCAATTACAATTAAACTAATCAAAATCCAAACCACCATTTGGCGTTCCATCAGACTACAAAGAATTGCTCCGGTTGGCGCACCCACTACCACAACCGGAACCGCCGCTAACCAATAATTACTGACGGGAGTGACAAAATCCCCCAGGATAAAGTTATGAATTAAAAAGCCTGTGACGGCATTAATTGCCATCAAAATCACTGACGTTGGAGTGCTAACTTTCTCACACAAGCCAAACAGTAACACCATTACAGAGTAGGCAAAAACATCCATTCCACTCCCAACTAACCCACTAATCATACCGCCCATTAATCCGACTACTAGAGATAAAATTTTTTCTCGTTTACCCCAGTGTTCAATCGTCAATTTCCGTTCAGTCTTAGTTAAATTTAAGTGAATTAAAATGAGGGCAAAACTGCTCACCATCATTGTAAATGAAATTTTAATGACTTCGGGAGGAAGTAAAGGAGCCAAAAAAGCTGTTCCCATAAAAATACCTGGAATTCCCCCTAAACTCACCCAACGAATTAACTTCCATTCTACTGGAGTTTTCATAGCCACAATCGTAAAAGAGGCGGCACTCATGCCAATACTTTGAATAGCTAAAGAAAAGAGTTTTGCATCGGGGGGAGAGACGTGAAGCCACTTTGTTAAAGCTGGAAAAGCAACTGCGCCTCCTCCCATACTTGTCGCTCCTGCAACCATGGAACCAAAGACCATTGTGAAGGCAAATTCCCAATGTTCAATCAGGTTATAAATAGCTCGACTGGGTTCAATAATAATCAGCCAGCTTGTCCAAACTGTGAGTACACACAATAGACTATAACGAATATAACGTTGGGATTAAATAAACTTAAACAATGAATACATAAACTTTAAAATATTGAAGATGATTATAGTGTTGTGGAAACTAATTTGATATTTTTTTTTTATTTTTTGATAATCCCCTAATTAATTAAGAATTAGGGGATTATCAAAAAATAGCAGGGATAAAAAAATATTTAACTAATTAATTAAGAATTCAAAAAAAACGTTAAATTAGTTACTTTATTATGCTAAAAAAATAGCATAATTATGAAAGCATTGCCCCACTTGAGCTGAAACCAATTTATACACCTAGGTCTCATCAAGGCAACAGGACTTACCCAAAACTGGACTCCAGGAAAATTGGCGTACACCAATTACCAATTACCGATCACCAACTAAACTTCGTAAGTCCATAGGAGGGATGAATACTTCGACCCAAGCTAGCGGTGAAGCGTTCGAGACGTCAATTGAGACCTTGCCTTGGGTTCAGTATCATGGCCACATAAGCGATCGCATTTTGGCTCAATGGTATCGAGAGGCAACAGCGGTAGTGTTTCTGTCTGACCGGGAGGGATTTGGACTACCGATTGCCGAAGCGGCATCATTTGGTCGCTTCGTGGTGGTATCTCAAGGGAATCAAGCCGGTTTGGAAGCAGGGGGGTCTGCCATCATTACCGTTGATCCTGATCAGCCTAGGGAGGCAGCCGAGAAGGTAATGGGTGGTTTGAAAGAAAAACAATTAGTTGAGATTAGTAGTAATTTGCCGAAGTGGGAAACAGCAGCAATGGCTTATGCTGATGCGATTAATGAACTATAGTGCAGGGTGCAGCGGGAGCATGTCACTACTTCAGAAAACTCTTAACAATTTTTAATATTATTTTTGAGGTGAGTTGGTTTATAATAAATTCCACTCCATCAAGCTAACTGTTTAGCACCTAGTAAAAGCCTTGGTAATTTCCGGCAAGATTCGGAAATTACCTAGCTAGGTTGCAGACCAAGGATTGATTTCCTACGTTGTTTTGGTCATGATACCTGGGAGTGACCTCCAGCTCCCAGCCCTATCGTCAACTATTAAGTCAAAGGCAAAATGTGTGGTTGACACGACAAGCCATTACAACATGGTCGAGGAAAACATTACCGAATCGAGACGCACTAAAAATGCAAAATTATGTATTTGTCATTGACACGAATAAACAACCGTTAAACCCCATATCCCCCAAGAAAGCGCGTCGATTATTGGACAAAGGTAAAGCGGCGGTTTTTAGAATGTATCCATTTACGATTATCCTCAAGACTGCGATCGCAAACCCGACTATCTCCCCTTGTCAGATCAAGATAGATCCAGGTAGCAAGGTGACTGGGTTTGCTCTAGTTCAAGACGACCAAGTTATTTGGGGAATGGAATTAGAACACAGGGGAGGATTGATCAAGAAAAAATTAGAATCTAGAAGCGCTGTTAGACGTGGGAGGCGTAATCGCAATACTCGTTACAGGAAGCCAAGATTTCTTAATCGTAAACGTCCAGAGGGTTGGATTGCTCCCAGCCTAGAACACAGGGTTTTGACTATTGAAACCTGGGTGAAGCGACTGATTAAGTTTTGTCCAATCAATGAGATCTGGGTTGAAAGAGTCAAGTTTGACACTCAAAAAATGCAGAATCATGAAATCAATGGAATCGAGTACCAACAAGGTGATTTGGCCGGATATGAGGTGAGGGAGTATTTACTTGAGAAGTGGGGAAGGGAGTGCGCCTATTGTGGCAAACAAAATATCCCTCTACAGATTGAGCACATTCACCCAAAATCTAAAGGTGGAAGCGATCGAGTTAACAACCTTTGTCTAGCTTGCGAAAAATGTAATCAACGAAAAGGCAATAGACCTATAGAGGAATTCCTAAAAAAGAAACCAGGCTTGCTGCAAAAAATCAAAAATAAGGCGAAACAACCATTATCAGATGCAGCAGCGGTGAATACAACTCGGAACAGAATAGTAAAGGTGCTCAAAGAAGTAAAACCAGTGGTTACTGGTACTGGCGCTCAGACCAAATACAACCGGACTAAGCTAGGACTGTCTAAACAGCATTGGATTGATGCAGCTTGTGTTGGAGATATTAAAACCTTGGTATTGAGAACCTCTCAACCACTACTAGTCACCTGCAAAGGACAAGGAGGCAGACAAAAAGCTGCACTCAATAAATATGGCTACCCCATTAGACATAACCCATTGAAACCCATCAAGGGTTGGTCTAGTGGTGATATAGCTAAAAACCTTTTAACGGGGGAGTTTGGGAGGGTTAATCCTAGAAGTAAAAGTAACTCCTTTAATTACACTGCTCCCGGAAAAAAAGCGATAAGCTTACACCTCAAGAATTTACTTAGAGTTCACAGAAAGGATGGCTATAGTTATGGATTTTGCTGATAAATGCCAGGAATTACCTGGAAATATTCTTCCTATCACATGCAGTAGAAGCGAAGCCGGTCAACCTGGATATCGCTCCAAATTACCCATGCATGGCTTACAAATGCTGAGCTTAACATTGGTATAGCACTACCCATTAAAGTTAGGACATTGATAAAATCTCAAACGCTAATGCACCTTAATAAGGGGGAATTCCTCTTGCCTTGCGCGTAGCGCTATATCAGCTATTAGCCGTAGGCCAGGCTAGGCCAACATTTGATGCCCTAAAGATAGTGCTACTAGATCGGTACTTTTGACTAAAATAAGCTCACGGCTGACGGCACCTCAAGTAGCGTGAGCTTTTAGCTCACGGCTGACGGCTGAATGCTTACGTGGTCATTACGATCAATTTAATTGATTTTAGTGCGATCGCTAAAACTGATCCCACGTATACTAGGCAAGTTTAGCTATAGCATTTTATCATAATAAATACTTATTGTCAATAAACTGGAAATATTTTTTAATAAACCCCGCCTCGTTGTGTTTATAAACCCACAGAATGTTTCAGACAGACATCCAGGGATAGGTGGTTGTAGCTGAAACCGATTTCTACCGTTGCGATGCTCCGAAAGAGCCGCTAAACGCGCATCGCACCAGTAGCAAAAACCAACATCCCAACTCAAGGGCGTACGCTAAGCAAAACTAAGCCCACGGATCAGGACATTCTTTCCTGATTTTTTACAAATATGAGATAAACCATTAGCAGCTGTGTATACCCGCACAGCTGATCGCACAGGTGCATCTTACTGATTACTAAATTACTATGTTGGACTTCTTTTTGATCGGCGACACCAAGTGGCTGTTTGAAACTGCCATGGACAACCCCGAATTGGCTCCGTCCGTGGTTGAACTGCTCTTCCTAGAAGAGATTAAGTACAACGTTCGTGACAGCTCAATCTTAAAACACGACTATCATCTGACAAATTTAAGACAAGTCTATGTTGACACTCTCCGGTCTAAAGACCCGGGGCAGGATAGTAGTTATCAATAGTGCTAAAATAATAAGTTGCACAATATATATAGCAATTCTCATAGTCATGAGCGACATTGCTTATCCTTTTAAGGCAGAAGGCACCCACCCCTAACCCCTCCCAGGAGGGGAATGGCAGAAGGCAGCAAGGCAAGAAGGTCTTAAGGCAATAAGTGCCAATCAAAAGTGTACCTCATAGCTATGAGAAACGCTAGAAATAGTAGCAGCTAAAGATTTAGCATTGCTGAATAGCTGTTAATAATCAATCTCAGTAAAAGTTAATGTAGGGTGGGCAGTGCTTGATACAGATCAGATCAGCTGACAAAGTCCGTTGCTAGGCACTGCCCACCATCGGTGTAGCCCCAATCGGAATCTGATCCGATTGGCCGTTGGCCACGCTACGCGATTGACCGTAGGTCACGCGGGGCGCGTTCGCACTTCCCAATTCCATTAAATTAAAACCAAAAAAAATAGCCGTAGAAATACTATCCACGGCTATTTCACTGCTGTAAACGCAATTGTCTTGTCTATCAGTTTCCGAATCAATCCGGATGTGATTCTACCCGAACAAACCGGAGCCTTTGACCAGGGGGGAAACCCCCCCAGAAATTTAACCTATTAACGCCAAGTCGAAGACTTGGTTGCAAAACTAATTACTTCCCCTGGAATGCCCGTCGGCTGCAAAGGGCTCCACTCGGAAACATCTGCATACCCCAGTGCATAAAGGCTGTAAATAGTATTAGTTACTGCTTCAGGAGAGCCCTTAATGTACTTAATACGTTTTTTCTTTGGGTTAGAATCCTCAGAATTATTGTCGTGATTCGGAATAAAGTCTGTAGACATGATTAAAAAAATCAATTTCGTTGACAATGATTATTGTAATGATTATGATATAGTTTGTCAAGGGTTTTGAAAAACTTTTTTTTGGGTAAGTAATTTTAGGATAAATTGTCAGCTATCAGCTTATGTAGGGTGGGCAGTGCTAAATAGATATCACCTAAAAAAGCCCCTTGCTAGACACTGCCCACCCTAGGGCGTGTTTTCAAAGTTTTCCGCAAGATTTAGATCCCCCCCAGCCCCCCTTAAAAAAGGGGGGAGCCATAGTCAAAGTCCCCCTTTTTTAAGGGAAACGGGGGATCTCCGAGGCAAGAAGACACACCCTACGATTAATCTACTTGCTCTTGTTGTGTTGCTGGATATCGACTAGGATTTTCTATTACCTTGTCATTAAGAAGTCCGCTAAACAGCCATGCCCCTAATCCTACAAATAAGGTCGCTATTATGCCGATCAGAGCAAGTTTATTGGAGAGATTCCATTTCTCCTCTGTGGGTGACCCATTGACAGTAGCTTGGATAGTATTGTTGTTAGACTCTTTACCTCCTGCTCCTATTACCGTATTTCCGTCCCTAACGTTGATTTCGTTTTTTTCAGACATAGTTTGACTCCCTGTCGTTTCAATAGTATTATTATTATTAATAATAATACTACTATCAGCTTTGTTTAGCTGTCGATCTATATCCCGTTGTTCATCTTTATTGAACTTATTGCAACCTATATTATAATCAATAATTAAACTTGATACCTGAACTATATTATAATCGGGAGGAATATCACATTGAATCTCATTCTGACCATAAGCAATACGCTCTCTTAATTTATCAAATTGATATAAATAAGGATTTTGACTGTTTTTACAAGTAGAACAATTACAGGGGATTAACTTACTACACTTCAATCGCTTATAAAAATCATGGATCTTATCTAGTTCGTTAGTAACAATAGTCAACAAGTCTCGTTTATGTCTACCAGTAACTCTAATTTTAATTTCTCGCTGTTCGTAATATTCAATTACTTCTGCTTTGGTGTTATCTTTGTTTAAGATAACCCCACTTCTCCAGACATATTGCTGCTGGTAAATCAACTTATGCATTTCCACAATAAACCGAGTTATAATACCTTTGGGCATGAAGTCATAGGTATAGCGGAGAATTAGATTGTCAGATTGATCCCAATCATACTCAGGTTGATTTAATGTTAGTAGTTGTGGCGCGATGTAGCTATCTTTACTCCCAGGGATTTGATAGCAAAGTTTAAAATTAATCATCAATTGTACCAGTTCATCCTGCATATCAGCATATTTTTCTTCCGACCAAATTTTTTCTAAATCAGCGCGGTTAAAGCAACCTCGATTGCGAATAACGTCATTGTTATCCAGGACTTTATAGACAGCATCAGTAGCCCATTCCGGTTTGAGAATCACCTTTTTCTTTAATAGAGAGTCATATTGAAAATGCAAACACACTCCCAGATCGTGTAGGTACCCGCTTAACTGTAATTTATCGTTGTCATTAGTAAACCCATTGTTTGAGCAGATCTGTAGATATTCCTCCCGACTGATGTGATTACGGCTATCTTCTTCTAAAGCTTCTCTGACTTGTTTCCATGTTCTAGGTAAAGCTACTTGTTTGATGTGGGGGAGGTTGCTAATATTAAATTTAATTTGGGTAAGAAGCTCCTCTAAACCTCGGTTAGTAGCTAGGTTGGTTGCTAGGGTTCCTTTCAAGTTGGTAAACCGTCCCCGTAAGGCGCACTCCTTTATTTCTATATGACGATTTTGTCTCTCATTCTTGATAATTAAAAGAGGACTGTTGTCGCTTAAGAGTTCTACTATATTAAGCCAGTAGTCGAAGTCTGTGTCTTCTTTACTGGTATCTGCTACTAGGGTGTAAAGAGAACGTTTGGTCAGGAAGAATTGATGAGTGGCGTGATAAATTTCTTGTCCCCCAAAGTCCCAGATATTAACCCGAAAGTCTCGACCGTCCTCCAGTGGAAATGTCCATTGGATAATGTCAATCCCTTCTGTAGATTTTTCGTTTTCCTGTAGTTGATAGTCTGGGTTTTCTATCTTTTTAGCTAGTGTTGTTTTTCCAGCACATCCTTCACCGACAATGAGGAGTTTTGCTTCATAGATATAATCTTCTCCTTCTTTCAGTTGTCGGAAATAATCTCTGATTGCTTCAATATCCTTTTCTGCAATTTCTATTGGTATATTTTCAAGGGGATTATCCCTTAAATCAAGCTTGGTTAAGTTAGATAGCTTGGTGATGGATTCTGGGACTGTTATTAATTGATTAAAGCTTAAATCAAGCTGGGTTAAAAGGATTAGCTGATTGATGGATTCTGGGATTTTTTTTAAGTTATTTGTCCTTAAATTAAGCTCGGTTAAGTTGGTAAGTTTTCCGATGGATTCTGGGACTATTGTTAATTGATTAAAGTGATTAAAGCTTAAATTAAGCTTGGTTAAGTTGGTAAGCTTTCCGATGGATTCTGGGACTGTTGTTAATTGATTTTTACTTAAATTAAGCTCGGTTAAGTTGGTAAGCTTTCCGATGGATTCTGGGACTATTGTTAATTGATTACCGCTTAAATTAAGCTTGGTTAAGTTGGTAAGCTTTCCGATGGATTCTGGGACTGTTGTTAATTGATTACCGCTTAAATTAAGCTCGGTTAAGTTGGTAAGCTTTCCGATGGATTCTGGGACTGTTTTTAATTGAGTACCGCTTAAATCCAATACTTCCAACTGTGATAAATTAAAAACTTCAGTTAGTATTTCAGTTACCTTAACATCATCGTAATACAAAAAATCACGGCTTAAATCTAACTGTTTAAGCTGCTTCTTTTTTGCTTCTCTTATTTTCTTAACAAGATGTTTTTGGACAGCCATTTTTATTAATTCTTAATTATAAATTATAGTGGTTTGAAATTAGGCGAGGTACATTTTTTAGGGAGTAGGGAGCAGGGAGCAGGGAGCAGGGAGCAGGGAGCAGGCAAGAGGCAAGAGGGAAAAAATCCTATGTACCTCATTAAACTAAAAACTGCTATACTTATGAAGTTCGTAGGGTGCGTTAGGGACGGGGGAGCCATGATTGTAGTGTTAGGATAATCTCTCCCGTAACGCACTATCTGGTCAAACGGCAAAAATGAGATGCACCCTTTCAATAATACCACATTTTAGCATATAACTAATGTCAGAAGTCACAATTAACTTACCTGAAGAGGTTTTTAGTGCCCGTCGCCTTCCCCCAGAAGAATTTGTGCAGGAAATGCGGCTTGCTGCTGCTATCTACTGGTATCAAAAGCGGGAAATCTCCATGGAAAAAGCAGCCTCCGTCGCAGGGTTAAACCGTAGGGACTTTCTGGCCGCCCTATCCCGCGAACAAATTGATGTCTTTGCTGTTGACTTTGACGATCTAGAGCGCGAGTTAAACCGTGGCTGAACTTCCTGCTATCAACACCTGCTCACAGATAAAAAAGTTATAATTTGGGCGTTGCGTCAGTCTTTGAATGAATAGGAGTAGAGTGGGCATCCTGCCCGCCCGAAAATAAGGAGGAAACTGGCAAGATGCCAGTTCTACACAAGATGCCAGTTCTACACAAGATGCCAGTTCCACGCCTGATGCCCATTCCACAGCAAGATGCCTATTCCACCTCACTCTTAAAATCATTCCATTATTAAGCAACGCCATAATTTGAGTCGAGTAGTAACTCACTAAAACGGGATTTATCTGTAGAGTAATGCTGAGAACAAAATGTTGGTATCAACTATAACTGCTTGGTTTTGTCCGATCACAATTTACTACTTATCAAGTTTAGACTTAACCTTAGACCAAACGGTAGAGTCAATCTCATCAGCTAATTCAGCCGCTACCTCTTCTGTGAGTTGACTGCGCTGGCTGATTGACTTGAATTCAAGATAGTTGAGGAGTTGGGTCAGTTGCTGATAATCAATTGCTGTCTTATCAATCTTGATGATGATCGTTTGGTCATCAACACTAAG
The DNA here is from genome assembly GCF_010672005.1 of Moorena sp. SIO4A5. Lineage (NCBI taxonomy): Bacteria > Bacillati > Cyanobacteriota > Cyanophyceae > Coleofasciculales > Coleofasciculaceae > Moorena > Moorena sp. SIO4A5. The sequence goes on from NZ_JAAHHZ010000001.1 coordinate 250,084, forward strand.
ATTGTAATAAGGATTGTTAGACATAAGTTATAAGTCAATACACTAGTATTGTAATATATTCTATATGCTATACCAAAGGGAACAGGGAACAGGGAACAGGGAGTAGGGAGTAGGGAGTAGGGAAAAGGGAACAAAAATTATCACAATTCATTTAGGATTGGTATATCTATAGCTATTTTTACTTTAATGAGGTACACACTTTTTTCCCTGTCACCTCTTCCCCTCCTGGGAGGGGTTAGGTTTGGGTTACTCTTCCCTGTTCCCTGTTCCCTGTTCCCTGTTCCCTAAAACCAGAAACTCTGTACCTCACCAAATTAAAAACCGCTATGTAACGATTCAAACCGCTAAGAATTGCTGAATCACATCCTGACTCAGTTCACTAGTCGCCCCGGATGCCACAATGCCACCCTTCTGCATGGCATAGTAGCGGTCAGCTTGTCGAACAAAATGTAGATGCTGCTCCACCAAGAGCACAGAAATCCCAGTGGTTTCAATAATCCGGCGCACAGCCGCTTCAATTTCCAAAATAATCGACGGTTGAATCCCTTCGGTAGGTTCGTCTAACACTAATAACTGGGGACGTCCCATTAATGCTCGTGCGATCGCTAATTGTTGCTGTTGTCCACCACTCAAGTCACCACCCATCCGGGACAACATTGATTTTAAGACTGGAAACAGCTCAAAGATAGTGTCTAGGATGTCGTCTTCAGCCTTTCTACCCCCTCGACGTGCTTCTAAACCCAGCAACAAATTCTCTTTCACCGTTACCCGAGGGATAATCTCCCGCCCTTGGGGAACATAGCCAATTCCTAATCTGGCTCGTTTATCGGTAGATAGTTTGTTCAGGGGTTGACCAGCAAAGGTAATGGTGCCAGTGCGGGGTTTCAGTAATCCCATAATCGTTTTGAGTAGAGTAGTTTTGCCCACACCATTCCGTCCAATCAGGCAAACCATTTGTCCTGCTGGTACATTCAAATCTACATTTCTGAGAATGTGGCTTTCACCGTAGTAGACATTTAAATTGGAAATTTTCAGCATAAGAGTTTTTTAGAATTTAGAATTTAGAATTTAGAATTTAGAATTGGGAATCGGGAATCGGGAATCGGGAATCGGGAATCGGGAATCGGGAAGTTAGAAGTTAGAAGTTAGAAGTTAGAAGTTATAATCGGGAATTTAGAATTTAGAATTTAGAATTTAGAATCGGGAATCGGGAATCGGGAATCGGGAATCGGGAATTGGGAATCGGGAATCGCAAAAATCCCTATATAGTGGATTAACTATTGCTAGCATGCCTATTGCCTATTGCCTTAAATGCTATAGCGTTTCTAGGACTCATGAGGTATACAGGATTGTTTCACTCTTGCCTAATCCCTGCTCCCTGCTCCCTGCTCCCTGCTCCCTAAAACCTAGATATTTGTACCTCACAAGTCGTAAAATTGCTATATAGCACTTTACCCTTTACCCTTCTCCTACTTCTGCTTCCAAGCTTTTTACCACTTCTGCTGGCAGATCCAACAGCTTCACTAAGTTTTGGTAAGCCGCTGCTTCAGCATCGTTAATTTTTGGTTCGCTAGGTGTACGGGAACTTGATTTAATCACTTCATAAGCCAGCTTTACGATTAGTTTTCGTTCTTCAATACTTTCTATTTCACTAGTCAACTCTTCGATAGGAACATTAAGTGCTAAATAATTCTGTAACTCTTGTTGCAATTGTTGCTGTTGTTCTGCATCTGTCGCAAACACTTGGCTAAAGCGAGATATCATCACATCAACTTCTTCTCGTGCCAGATTACCATCAGACCAAGCCATAGCAGACACAATCCGTAGCATTTTCATTTGTTCCGCTGTAATCGATGGCTTTTGTCCTAAATACACTTCAATAACGCGGGGGTCATTTTGGACTTGATCCATTGTGCCTTCACACAACACTGAACCCTGATGTAACACGGTTACTTTACGAGCAATCTGGCGTACGAATTCCATATCGTGTTCAATCACAATAATGGAATGACTCTTAGCTAGAGCTAACAGCAAATCTCCGACATTTTCTGTCTCTTCATCGGTTAAACCAGCCACCGGTTCATCTACTAGTAATAAATCGGGAGACTGAGCCACTAACATCCCAATCTCTAACCGCTGTTTTTCTCCATGGGAGAGTAACTCGGCCAGTAAATTCGCTTTTTCCACTAACCCAATGGTTTCCAGCAAACCAGCTACTGTCCGTTTTTCCCCGGGTAATGTACGTCCAAACAGGGTGGAAAACACATTTTTATCGCGATTGCAAGCTAAATCTAAATTTTCCCGAACAGTTAGATTTAGGTAGACTCGTGGTGTCTGAAATTTTCGACCAATCCCGAAGCGAGAGATTTGGTGTTCCGATAAGCCTCGCAAATCCTGCCCCTTAAACAACACCCGTCCCTCCGTTGGCTGTACTTTCCCAGTCACTACATCCAGAAACGTAGTTTTCCCAGCACCATTAGGACCAATCATCACTCGCAATTCCCCAGTATCCATACTAAAGTTAAACTGGTTAATTGCTTTGAAGCCATCAAAACTTACAGTTAAGTTATCAATTTCAATAATTTTTGAGTTCATTGTTTTTAGGGAATAGGGAGTAGGGAGTAGGGAGTAGGGAATCGGGAATCGGGAATCGGGAATCGGGAATCGGGAATCGGGAATTGGGAATCGGGAATCGGGAATCGGGAATCGGGAAAAAATCCTGTGTACATCATTGTCTTGATGCAATCGCGAATGAGGGAAATAACTAATGAATAATAACTAAGCTGTTGTCCATTTAAATTGGATATTATTCAGTTATATAGCGTTTATAGGATTTATGAGGTACGCTTCTCAACCTCAAAGTCCCCCTTGATAAGGGGGATTTAGGGGGATCCCTTTGTACCTCATGGCATAGAGAATTGCTATAAAACAAACCCTATCCCCCGACTCCCGACTCCCGACTCCCGACTCCCGACTCCCGACTCCCGACTCCCGATAATGAAGAGCGCTGTAAATCAAGACCAGTTTAACGACCAATCTCTTCTTTTTCCCGTTGGACTACTGGATCTTTTTCTAGGCTGGGATAAGTTGTTATCACTGGTTTTTCGGTACCAAAAAGCGATCGCATTTGTTCAATTCCCTCGTCTCGCAACCAGCCGACAATACCATTAGGCAGTACTGTCACTACAATTAGGAACAGCGCGCCCTGGAAAAATAGCCAAACTTCAGGAAATTGCTCACTCAACAAGGTTTGAGCTAGTCTGACTAATAAAGTACCCAGAATTGCTCCCACTAGAGTTGCTCGTCCTCCCACAGCCACCCAAATCACCATCTCAATGGAAAACGCTACTTCCATATAGCTGGGGGTAACAATCCCTGATTGTACGGTATAAAGCGCCCCAGCCACTCCAGCGATTCCCCCAGAAACCGCAAATACCAGGACTTTGAATCCGGTAGGATCGTAGCCAGAGAAACGCACCCGATTCTCATCATCCCGTATGGCAATTAACAACCGACCAAAACGTCCACTGGTTAACCAACGGCACAATAAGTAGATCAGAACCACACACAGGATACTAATTTCGTAGAAAGCTAACTGAGCTTGTTTAGAACTTACTAACATTCCAAACAGGGTTTCTGTATCAGTTTTCAACCCATTAGTACCATTAATTAGCTTTTGCTGCCCATTGAAAAAATTGAATAAAACCAGCAGTGCGGCTTGGGTCAAAATCGAGAAATAAACCCCTTTAATCCGGTTACGAAATACCAGATAACCCAGCAATCCTGCCACGATACTGGGAATTAAAACAATAGCAATTAGGGTGAAAGGAAACGAATAAAATGGCTGCCAGAAGAATGGGAGTTCTTTCACTCCATAGAGGGTGAAGAATTCCGGTATTTCTCCTTCTGGTAATTGCAGTTTGAGGTGCATAGCAAAAGCATAGCCCCCCAACGCAAAAAATATACCATGTCCTAGACTCAGCAGTCCGGTATACCCCCAAATCAGGTCAATCCCAATCGCGACAATAGATAATGACAAAAAACGCCCCAACAGCTTGAGGCGAAAATCCGGCAAAATTGCTGGCATTAATAACGCGAAAACTAGAGCAATTGCTACGATTGCTACTATTTCTATGATTAACTTTCGTCGCCGCTGCTTTTTAATGGCTTGTGTTCTAGATACATACGTCATAATTTATGAAAATAGCAACTATAGCAGTTCTCAATTTAGTGAGGTACTTTAGCAAAGGGAGTAGGGAGTAGGGAGTAGGGAGTAGGGAGTAGGGAGTAGGGAGTAGGGAGTAGGGAGTAGGGAATCGGGGCAATACAATTGACTGTACCTCATAAGTACGATAAACGCTATAATTCTGCCGTGCGTCCTTTTTGTGGGAATATTCCTGAAGGTCTCACTTGTAAAAAGGTAATAATTAAAGCAAAGACCATAACTTTTGCCATACTGGTGGTCGCAAAGAAGGTAAAGAAGTCCGTTACCGGTTTCAGGAACTCTACTGGCATCAACATAAAGGCTATGCTTCCCGAACCAATCAGATAGGTCAGTGTACCAATTGCTAGGGCGGCTATTATGCTTCCCAGTAAGTTTCCGACACCGCCAACCACCACCACCATAAAAGTATCGACGATATAATTTTGACCAGTATTGGGACCGACAGAACCTAGTAATGTAATCGCACAACCTGCTACACCAGCTAAACCAGAACCTAGGGCAAATGTTAACGCATCTACCGTTTGTGTTGGGATACCTAAGCAAGCACTCATATTGCGATTTTGGGTAACCGCTCGAATCCGTAATCCCCAACTGGAGCGATTTAAGAACCAGTAGGTTCCCAATAGACAAATAATCGTCAAAATAATGATAAAGATCCGGGCATAGGGCAATTGGAAGTTACCAATGGGAAATCCCCCTTGAAGCCATGCTGGTGGAGTCACGTCTACATTTCTGGCACTAAACCAAGGTCGAGTAATTGCCCGTTGACCGGTTTGTCCTAACAACACCCCAGTTACGATGGCAATTCCTAGAGATAAGAATACCATCAAAGCGATCGCCCAATTGCGAATTCTCTGCCAATCTAAACGACGGCTTAGAACCCACCTTGACCCAAAAAACAGCAGGCAAAATACCCCAATCCCAATCACCAATACCCAATTTACACTGCGGACAAACTGCCGCAATATCAAACTTACCCCCCAAGTAGCGAGAAGGGTTTCCAACGGTCGCCCATATAGATAACGAATCACCCCCCTCTCTAATACCAGTCCTACCAACGCTGCCACCAGAAAAGCTATGGGCAGGGCAAAAAATATATAGACATTAAACAACGAATCGCCCAAAAAGGCTTTAAAGGTATTTTGGACAACATAAGTTGTATAAGCGCCCAACATCATTAACTCGCCGTGAGCAAGATTAATCACGCCCATCAGTCCAAATACAACCGCTAGTCCTAGGGCAGCAATCAGTAGCACGGAGCCAATACTAATCCCGTTAAAAATTCCTTCTAAAAGTGGCAGCACAATTTAATAATTAACTATGAATTATGAAGGATGAATTATGAATGGTTAATTATGCAGGATGAATTATGAATGGTGAAAACTACTTTATTTTTATGTTTTTGAAGTTTACATTAAGCACTCAACACTCAACTAACAAAACTCGATTTTAAATGCTAAGTAGTTTACTTCATAGGTCATAATTCATCCTTGATCACTTATGCTTTCTCCTTTTTGTACTTTCCTCCCTTATTGGGATCAGTCCAGTCACACCCATACCCTTTCGTTTCCGCTACATATTGATTCCAGGGGATGGGAGAAACTGGTTTAGGAGTGGATGAGACAATTTTGAACTGACCATCGGCTTGGATTTCACCAATGCGCACTGTCTTGGAAATGTGATGATTCGGATACATCTCTACTGGTCCTTCTGGTGCGCCAAATTTTTGACCGATAGCAGCTTTGCGCACAGGCTCTAGGTCAGTAGTTCCAGCTTGCTCTACCGCCTGCTTCCATAGGTAAACCATAATGTAAGCCGCTTCCATGGGGTCGTTGGTTACCCGGTCTTCGCCATACTCGGCTTTGAAGGCTTCCACAAACTGCTTATTATCAAGGCTATCGACGGATTGGAAATAGTTCCAGGCCGCGTACTGACCAATTAGAAATTCTGGACCAATCTGCCGGACTTCTTCTTCTGCAATACTCACCGACATCGTGGGATATTTATCTGGAGTGAGTCCAGCACCCTTGAGTTGTTTGAAGAAAGCGACGTTACTATCCCCGTTGAGACTGTTGAAGATTACGCCACCATCTGGTAGGGCGGCTTTAATCTTAGAAATGATCGGGGTAACTTCTGTATTACCAAGGGGAAGGTAATCCTCACCCACGGTCTCTCCACCCAGAGCTTTAAGTTGCTCCTTAATAATTGTGTTAGCGGTGCGAGGGAAAACATAATCCGAGCCCACTAAGAAAAACTTTTTGCCCTTGTTTTTCAGCAACCACTCTACTGCTGGCTCAATCTGCTGATTTGGTGCAGCACCTGTGTAGAAAATATTCTTGGAACATTCCTGCCCTTCGTACTGCACAGGATACCACAGCATATGGTCTTTGGATTCAAACACTGGTAGCACAGCCTTACGGCTAGCGGATGTCCAGCAACCAAAAATAGTAACGACTTGATCCTTATCAATCAGTTTGGCAGCTTTCTCAGCAAAGGTTGGCCAGTCAGACGCACCATCCTCAACAATAGGCACAATTTTCTTGCCTAATACTCCCCCGGCGTCATTAATCTCCTTGATAGCAAGCTTTTCAGCTTCCACCACAGTAGTCTCACTAATTGCCATGGTGCCAGTCAGGGAGTGGAGAATACCCACTTTGATCGTGTCTTCCCCACCAGCACTAGCCTCTGAAGGACCCGAGCTGTCTTCAGCGCAAGCCTTCAACAGAAGACTGGTTCCCAATGCTGCCGAGCTATAAAGCAGAAATTTACGTCGTCCTAATCCACTTACCATACTTTCGTACCATCCTCTACCAAATTTAGGTGTAGCCTCATTGAAAAAATTGCGAAGCTAGGGTGTGATATTAGACCTACGATGACAAGTAAACTGTTAAGTAGGATACAAACAAGCTAAATTTTCCAGCAGTTCATGAAAGATTGACATTTTTTAACATTTTTTTGGATCAGATCTACCCATGCTGAGCACTAAGTATTCACATTCTGTTAATCAACTCTTTACAGCCTGGATAAGCAAAACCTCCTTTACAAAAGCAAGAGAGAGCAAGCGAAGCCAGTACCTGTTACTATGGTTCAATAACTTCGAAAAAAGCATAGTTTTGCCTAAAAATAGCATGTTGAAGTCATTAGGCATCACCTATTCATGTTTTATTGCTCAACTTATAAACTTACTGTTGTCTTGTAACTCAGTGTACAGATTGACCATAAGGTTGATGTATTAATAAACACGCTTCGGCTCATCGGCTAACATTTGGCGAGATTTAAGCTTTGTCAGGGGAGAATTTCCAAGGATTTCACACTGGATGTCACCCTAACTCAGGGGCATCCAGAATCAGCTGGATCAATCAATTCCTAGCCAGTGCAAGCATTAGGCAGAAAGTTTTTGTTGGGTATGCACTCTCCATTGGTTTGGCAATTTTGGGAACAACGACTGGATTAGGGATTGGCCAGCATTACCAAAAGGCAGCACTGGCTGAACTCACTCGTTCCCAAAAACAAGAACATCTCCTGAAAAATTTACAAATCGCGATTTTAGACTTACGTTCCTATGCCTACTTAGGTGCGCTTGACCTTGGCGAATTAAATTCCCTAAAGGTGCGCGTTCGGGTCGCACCTCCTGTTGCTGTTCCCATGGAAGACCTACAGCTGGTTCAAGAGAAAATTGACCAAGCTCAGCAACTGCTGTTGGAAGCGGAAGAGTTTGTCAGAGAGTTTGAGACCTGTTCTCATACGAATACCAATCAGTTACTGGATTTAGTGAAGACCAACAGGATCATTATTGATGCCTACAAGACTCTGATTCAATCCCTGTTGTCGGAAATAGAGTCTGGAAACTTACCCTTAGGTGCGCTTAAACTTGCCCAAAGGCAACTGTTGGAACAGAACAATCCTGAATTAACCACTGCCCTAGAAAGCTTTTTTGAGAAGTCAGACCAGCTGATTAGAGCAGCTCAAGTCAAACAGACGCAAGCCTTGAGTGCCCTCAAGCGTGCTGAGCAGTGCTGCTTTGGGATCATCTACAGCAGTATGATCGCCTCAGTTGCGATCGCAATCCTATTAGCTATTCATACCAGTAATGCGATCGCACAGCGACTCAAAAGCCTGACTGAGATCACCGAACAGGTCAAACAGGAGTCTAACTTCACCCTGCAAGCACCAGTCACGACCCGAGATGAAGTGGGTGTCTTAGCCACTTCTCTCAATCAGCTGATTCACGGTATGGCTGACTACACCCACGAACTCCAGCAAACGGAAATCCAGCTGATTCAAAACGAAAAAATGTCCAGTTTGGGTACTATGGTGGCTGGTATTGCCCATGAAATGAACAATCCGATCAACTTTATCTACGGCAATCTGTTCTTTGCCAGTGATTATATTGAGGATTTACTCTCTCTGGTGGAACTCTATCAGCAGTATTATCCCAACCCTGACCCAGAGATTCAAAATCAGCTAGAAGAGATTGATCTGGAATTTTTGGCCCAAGACTTGCCTAAAATCATCGCTTCCATGAAAGGGGGAGCTGAGCGCATTCGTGAAATTGTGCTTTCGATGAGGAATTTTTCCCGATTGGATGAAGCCAAGATCAAACCGGTTAACATCCATGAAGGAATTGACAATACCCTCGTTCTGCTCAGCAACCGTCTCAAGCCAGGGATTGAGGTGATCAAGCAGTATGGGGATTTACCTTTGGTGGATTGCTACCCAGCTCAACTGAATCAGGTATTTATGAGTATCTTGGAAAATGCCCTTGATGCTATAGAACACAAGAGTGTCGAATCTTGCCCATCCCCAGTCTTCACCATTCGGATTCAAACTGAGCTAGTTGACCAAAACTGGGTAGTTATCCGAATCGCTGACAATGGCCCTGGGATTGCCGCAGCAATTAAAGACCGGATCTTTGACCCATTTTTCACTACCAAAGACCCAGGTAAGGGAACTGGCTTGGGACTGGCCATTAGCTACCAAATTATTACCCACCATCGGGGGAAAATTGAGGTGGCTTCAGAACCTGGTCAGGGAGCCGAGTTTGTCATTAGTTTGCCAATATAGTTGTGCCTAGGTGCTGACAGAGTACTGTCACGAGTCAACTATATAAGTAATATTTTGTATCAAAGACTACAAACACCTGGTCAGAGCTTTGTTACTTTCATCCATTAGACTGATGACAGGTGTGAGTGAGAACAATGAATAAACAATTACGCTCGATGTTACTGATGAGTCCATTGATGTTGGTATCCCAATGGGCAGCATCTGAGGTTGCGATCGCACAAGAGGTTTCAGAAATCATTGATTCAGTAAACCGGTCGCAAATGCCTGCACAATCAAAGCAGGTGTCGGTTGATAAACTCATCAAACAGAGTAAACAAGAGTCAGCTTCCATGGGTCAAGTCACCAGTGTTTCCCAACTGCGTGATGTATCTCCTGGAGACTGGGCTTATGAAGCGCTACGGAGTTTAGTAGAGCGCTACGGTTGTATTGCAGGATACCCCAATCGCACGTTTCGTGGGAATCGGGCAACAACCCGGTATGAATTTGCCGCTGGTTTAAATGCTTGCTTGAACCAAATTGAGCGTTTAATTGCTGCGTCTACCGCTGATTTTATCACTCGTGAAGACTTAGAAACCCTGCAACGGCTGATTCAGGAGTTTGAATCAGAATTGGCTACTCTCGGTGCACGAGTCGATAACTTAGAAGGACGGGTGGCATTTTTAGAAGACCATCAGTTTTCTACCACCACCAAGCTAGAAGGGGAAGTGGTCTTCTCTATTGCCAACGCCTTTGGTGAAGACAGTGACAACCAAGTCGTGTTCCAAGACCGGGTACGTTTAGCGTTTGTCTCCAGTTTCACCGGTAAAGATGCGCTCTACACCCGTCTGGATGCCGGTAATGCAGCTACCTTTGATGGCACAGACCAAGGTGCCTTTACTTACAGCTTTGACAGCGGCAACGATCTGGGTATTGGTTGGCTAGCCTACTACTTCCCGATTGGGGATAATATTGATGTTTATCTGCCAGCTGCGTTTCCCCTTTGGCAAGATTTCGTCCCCACCATCAGCCCCTACCTGGATGACTTCACTGGTGCTAGTGGTGTTCTTTCCAGCTATGCTGAATCTAGCCCCATCTATAAAATTGGTTTAGGCGCAGGTGGTGGACTAGGCATCAACTTTAGCCTCGCCGATGCGGTAGTATTGAGTGCAGGTTACTTTGGTGGCAATTCCTTTGACCCCTCTGAAGGTCAGGGTTTATTCAATGGTGAGTTTTCTGCCTTAGGTCAGCTGACATTTTCCCCTAGCGACAGCTTCCAGTTAGCCTTCACCTACGTTCGTGCCTACTTCAATGACTTTGATGATGGCAACGCTATCTTTGATACAGGTGTCGGAACTGAAAACGCCAGGGCACCCTTTGGTGATGGAGCAGATGTCACTGCCAACACTAACTCCTACGGCGTAGAAGCCTCTTTTCGATTCTCTCCCAATTTAGTAATTAATGCCTATGGTGGCTACACCGATGCTGAACAAGCTTCTGGTGGCAATGGTGATGCTGAGATTTGGTACTACGGTCTAGGACTAGCATTACCAGACTTTGGCAAAGAAGGTAACTTACTTGGTATAATCGCTGGTTCTGAGCCTTATGTTGGTGGTGATGATGATACCGCCATTCATGTTGAAGGCTTCTACAAGTATCAGGTAAATGATAATATCTCGATTACTCCCGGATTAATCTGGATTGCTGCTCCCTTTGGAGACAGTGATAACGAGGATGTCGTGATTGGTGCTTTGAGAACTACATTCAAATTCTAAGACCTAATCCCAAGTCCGGTTAATTACTTATAATACGGTAGAGCTCATGGCTGTGACTTTAAAATTGAAAATTGACAATTAAAAATTGAAAATTGTTAACTTTAAAGTCACGAAAAGCCAAAAATTATAAGAACTTAACCGGGCTCGGGATCAGCACATTATTGAGAGGTTTTAAGATTTTTTTCAGTTTGTTTAAGGTTGTTTAAGCCGCTTCAGCTAGCTAAAGATTTTCGCTATTGTGTGGATGAAATCGATTACTACTCCAGTCCCCCAGATATGTGGATAGCATTGCTGACGCTAGTAATGATTTAGAAATTGCTGTCAAAGCTTTATCTTATCGAATTATTTATTATTAATTTGCTTCAATTATTGTGACTAATAAGGGAGTGAGCGCTCACTGTCTAAGAAATTGCGATCGCTTCAAAGTCCTCTATGCAGAATCTTGGTCATTTGTCAATCAATACCGGGTATTAAGCTTTTTTAAGATTTTTGTTGTTGCTGTTTAAGCTGCTTACCCTTGGTTCTACTATAAATGAATCACTTAAATCCAGATATCCTTTTCACCCTAATCCCCACCAAGCCGACTTGGCTGGTGTAGCCATCCCTGATCATGCTTAGGGGAAAAGGATAAGTTCGTAGCAACATGATCACAATAAAAAAACCGAGCCAGCAATTAATGTTGGATCAACTTAACAAAAGTCAACGAATTACCGATATCAATTCTGACATAACTTCCCAATCGAAAAGCTGGAAACAGCTCAGCTGGTTAGATCATAAGCTAACCCAGACTAACCTGGTCTGGCGGTTGTGGGTTATTTTGATGATAGTAGTTACTCATCGCTTAAGCAATCCTAGACAATTCCAATCCTAAGGCTGAACAACTTTTCGGAAGCTTCTAGCCTAGACCACTGATTTAAAAAAATATCAATTTTAGTCCTGGCGAGTTGTTACCTTTCCAGGATTGGCTGGTAACTCTATAACTATAGCTCCAGTCGATTTGTTAGTTAACCGGTGCTCATGCTCTAACCAACATAATTTTATTAATGTGAACTATACAGCAGTTTAGTGGCACAATGATGGCTATATATCAAGACCGGGAAGCCTTTATCCCTTACCGTCGAACCGATCTGATCGAACTTTGTCTTCAAGATGGAAAACTTGACCCTACCAACTCCCAGAAGTTTCGGGATTTTTGTGAAATTCTGTCAGCCTATTATCATTTTCAGTTCCATCAAACCCTGGAGAATTTAAAGGATAACTTTGCTCCTTTTAATCCTGATGCTGATACCAAGTCGATCAAGGAATTGACTCCAAATCAGAAGAGTCAGATGGAAACTAAATTGATATCGACATTAACAACTCTCCTGAAAAGTGCCAATTACTTTCCCTTACCGAAAAATCTCCTACAACAGGCTGTGTCAGAACACTCCTTGATTGAACTAAAGACTGATATAGATTTTGATGACTTTGAGGACATGGTTTGCTATGGTAGAGGAGATAAATCTAAAATTTATTTTTTGAAAAAACTTTTAAAGCCAAGTGAACAAAAAATTGAAATCTATGAACGAGTAGTTTTATTGATTAAATTTAAAGATAAAAATTATTTTGAATCAAAAAAATCAAAAAAACTCAAAACTCAAAACTTTGTACCCGGTAAAATGTATGTTTATCTCTATGGCAATATTCCCAAATTTGATCTAGAATTCTTATTTCCAAATGTTAAAATAGGAATGACCTGGAAAGACCGCCTATTATTTGGTTTACCTGCCATTGGAGCTGCCATTCCTCTTTTGGTCAAAGTTCTTCCCCAACTTATCTTTATCTTGGGGATAATTTTGTTCGCTATGGGAGTGGAAAGCTTCAGAATTGACCAGGAAAAATCCCATGATATTATGGCTGTACTGCTCACTACTTTATCTGTGGTGATCGCCTTCGGGGGATTTGCCTTTAAGCAGTACAAAAGTTATCAAAATAAGCAGATTAAATTTCAAAAAAGTGTTACCGAGACCCTTTTATTCAAAAATTTAGCCATTAATGCTGGTGTGTTTAAGTCTTTGATTGATGACGCTGAAGAGGAAGAATGTAAGGAGATTATTCTAGTTTATTATCACTTATTAACTAGTCAAAAGCTGCTTAACACTAAAGAGTTGGATGACCAAATTGAAGCATGGATGGATGATAAATTTGACACCAAAATTGACTTTGATATCAATAATTGCCTGCGTAACCTGGAAGAGATACAGGGCAAAATTGATAAGGATAACCTAGAACAAGGGACTAGATGTCCAATCCCTCTGCTGACCTATGATCACCAAGGTCGTTGTCAAGTGTTACCTCTACAGGAGGCTAAAACCTTGATCGATTATGTTTGGGATAATGCATTTGGTTAACCATTTTTAGTCTCCTCTAAGATTAATGGTTCATGGTTCATGGCAACTGTACTAATGAACCATGGAAAATGAATCATGGATAATGAAGCAGCCCACAACCCCCATAATCAGTTTGGAACACCAACCGATGGTCTAGCTCAACACATAGACAAGTTTCACGTCTGAAGGTGCCACATTGGCAGGCTGCTGACTGTCTGGTTGTGTTAGGTTTGCAATTAGGTGAAGCAATAAAGTGAGCATGGCGGCTTGAATTAGTCTTTTGAACATGAGTGTTCTCCTGAATCCCGATTGGCTGGCAGTAATTTTTCTCTCTTGAATATCTACACATGCCCAATCTACGACTCCGGTAAAAAACTTGCCAGGTGTAAAATTTAGGTAAAATTAGGGAAAAGGTTAAGGAATTAAGTTTTATCACTCTCCTAGCTGTCTTTCCAATTCTTGCCGCAGACGAAAAACAATAGTGTCTGGCTCCACCCGGTCTAGAATTTCTTTAATGACGGTACTTGCTCCTAGTGGTCCGAAAGAGCAACCTTGTTCGAGATAAACCTGTGCCGCTTGACCAACAGCATAAGCCCCATAACCCGCAATTCCAGCTTGGGTAATTGCTGCCCCAGCAAAGGCACCCAAGCCACTCGGACCGATAACTACTGATGCACTCTTACCTACACCAAAAAGCACACTGGTACCCAGTTCACCTAGCAGTAAGCCTCCAGAACTGATCAAAATCTTTTGCCATAGCTTACCTGCTTCATAGCTAGTCATGGGTAGACCATACAGCCGCGCTAGAGAACGAATCATCACCAAGTCAGTCACAGTACCCCCTAAAACATCTAAAATTCCAATCGGATTGAGGGCGACTGCTAGTGCTTTGTACTTGGCAAACTGCCAGATTAAGTCTTCTGCTTCCGTTTTGTGTAACTCAATGGCTTTTTTGCCAATAGTATTCTGAGCATTGCGGGCTTGAAATAGAGCGTTGAGGGCTAAAAGTGATCGCCCTTCTCGGTTAAGTAGACTGAAAATTTTCTGTTTAAGCTGATCCACATTCGGAGGTGGAGTTTCCCATTCATAAGTCACTCTACCATCAGGCCACTCTACCCGTACTTCCATAGAAGCTGGTTCTGCTGCCACTAGGACAATCTCATCCGCTGACAACATCTTTTGTAAACGCCGATCCTTGGGACTACCGGTACCCAGTTGTTGCAACTGTTGATAAATTGCCTCCCGGTCTTGTTCTGGATAGAGGTCAATTTTGTTAAATACCAAGATTAGAGGCTTTTGGCTTTGCCGCAGTTCACAAAGAGCTTGATATTCAGTGCGAGTGATATCACCAGCCACCACAAATAAAATTAAATCGGCTTGGGATACCACCTCCCGCGCCATCTGCGCCTTGACTTCCCCATGGATTTCGTCCAATCCTGGCGTATCAATCAACTCCAAGAGGACTTCACTGTCGGACCTAGGTGTCCACTGTACTGACTTCGGCCATTGAGTGACACCGTGAATCGGACCAGTTTTAAGAATTTTTTGTCCCACCAAAGCATTAATTACCGCTGACTTACCACGACTAACCAAACCAAAAGCGGCAATGCGAATCAATCCTTGGTCAAGTTTGTCTAAGCTAGACTGCAAAACCTCTAATTCAGTTTGCAGCAAGGCTTGCATTTCCACATCAGCAGGATTCCCCTGGGACCGATGAAAATTGCTGTACCAGGACAAGGCTTGCTGTAAACTGGCACGAGTGCGGTTGAAGAGACTTTTCTGCTGGTTGTTGGTACCATAGGATGTTTGATTACCAGCAGCTGGTTTAGATTGGGAAGAGCGAGGATAACTCAAGGTTAAATAGGGAAAGACGAGTTACAGTTACTATTTTGACCTAACCGTTGATGAGAAAATACCCATTATCCGATCGCAATTACCTGATACCAAGTTGCAGTCAAAGAATAAACAAAAAGGAATTGGGAAGAGCGGAAAATTCCCCCAAGTCCTCCTGATCCCATAGGTAAATTAAACGTCAGAAACGCAACTTGCTATAAGCCTGTAGACTAATGTGGGATTGGCGCAGGCTGATTGATGGAGGTAACTATGAGTGATCTGAATAAATCTAAACAACAGCTGATTCAGGAATTGAAAGCACTGCGCCGACAAGTGGATCAACTTAAAGCTACACGAATTGTCTTCAGTGCTCAACATCAGCTATTTAAAACCTATGGCACCATAATGCAAACAGCCTCTGGCTCCCTGATGCTTAGAGCTTTGTTACAAGATATACTCCACGTTGCTGGTCGCCTCACTAAGGCAGAGGAGAGTAGCCTGTTTTTACTCAATACTGATGGTGTGGTCACTGAGAGTATTCTAGCTCGCGGTGCAACCCTCCCACGATATAAAAAGCAGATCATTGGTCAGGTTCTAGACCAAGGTTTAGCTGGTTGGGTTAGCCGCCATCGCCAAGTTGGGGTGATCACGGACACTATGGATGATCAGCGCTGGCTTACCTTACCTGATCAGCCCTATCAAGTACGCTCAGTATTAGCTGTACCTATTCTCAGGGGCAAGAGGTTATTAGGCATTATCACCCTAATGCATTCCCAGCCGGGACACTTTGGTGCTAAATCTGCCCGTTTAATGGAAATGACTGCTGAGTCCATGGCTTTGATCGTAGAGAATGCTCAACTCCACAGTCAACAACAACAGCTAGGACAACAGTCTCCTCAGAACTATCAAGTTTTATCCCCACCCAATCAGCTCACTGATAGTTCAGATAATTTTTCTTCCCTGGGAATTTACATAATTTATAGTAAAGGGAATTTTCTCTATGTTAATCCCAAAATGGCAGAAATTTTTGGCTATTCCTTTGGTGAACTGATTTCTCGGCAATCTTTACTACAAGTGGTGGCAGAAGACAAGCGTAAATTTGTGGATGAGCGAATAACTCATTGTCTTCAGGGTCAGGGTAAAAATCTCTACTTTACCTTTCCTGGTCAGTGTAAAGATGGCAGCAAGATTGACGTAGAAATTTATGGATCCCGAACTAAATTATACGGTAAGTTAGTTATCATTGGAGCTTTGCGAATACTTAATAATTTAAGGGGTTAGGCTCTATTTTATCAGCTATAGTGTGTTGGATAGACTGATACTATTGCCGTGATTTATAATCACCGCCAGGTTTTAAAAATTAGGTTCTTCAGTACCTGCTATGCGCTCATTTCAAGTTAAAAAACTCATAAAGCTTACTATACAAAGGTTTTGATGCTATTTAATTAACAAAATTTTCTAAATACTGTCTCTTTCCACTGCTCCCTGCTCCCTGCTCCCTGCTCCCTTTGCCAAAGTGTTAATTTAGCATAACAAGTACGGAAGAGCCAAAAATTATTGATAGTGTGTCTAATTCTTCGATAGTTTACGGCTGATTCGCTTAATATTTCTGGAACGGCTAGCAATGGTTGCTGTACCTTTACCGATTTGTACAAATACTTTACCAGAGAAAAGATTACTGAGGGCTGGGCGTTGGTAAACTACAAACTCATCTAGCTTTGATGTTTCCTCAAACCCCATCTCGGTCAGAGCATCCTGGAGAGCAGCGCTAAAAACTTTCTTACTCTTGAATTCTAGGGATACTGTAACGGTTCGATTGAAGTAGGTACCTAATAAACCACCGATTAAGCCAAAAATTACACCGACACTATAGGGCATCCCTGTCACCAGACTTAGCCTCAAAACTTGCGATGAAAAGACAGTGGTAATTAGGGTTGTGCAGGTGAAGTAGTACAAAAATGTTATTAATAAACCAGGACCAAGCTGCATAGAAATTTCCTTTGATATTATAACTATACATTTGCCATCAGTTTAAGACATTTTGAATCTGTTTCAACTGTTTTTTCCTTTAGCGATCGCGCTCTGCTGCCCATCTCTATCTTCCCAGAGAGGTAAATCTCAGTCTCTATCCAGGGATGGATGATAAAATTCTTGGGGTAGTAGTAGGAGTAACATACCTTCGTCTAGCTGATCAAATGCTTCACAGGGGTTGATCAGGTTAGCGTTCGCGTAGCGTGGCCATAGGCCAATCGCTTTTAGCGGAAGCTTTGCTTCATCGCGTGTAGAAGGGAAATCCACCAGGGAGGTACTGCCCCTCCTACCACTGCGTTATCAGCACAGTGCCTCGCTTTTCGGCTTCTGGTGGTTAGAGGAAGATGGAGGACTCGAACCCCTACAACATCGCTGCCATACCACGGTTTTCAAGACCGATTGCCGTCCACTCGGCGGCATCTTCCTTAAGGTGCGCTTTCCGTGATGGCGAACGCGCCCCGCGTGACCTACGGTCAAGGGATTGCTCGCCATCACGGGTCGCACCTAAGGGTGTCTGACGGGACTTGAACCCGTTATGACTGGTTCCACAAACCAGCGCCGCGACCACTTTGGCTTCAGACACCACGTTGTTTAAAACAATACAAATTCCTAATTATTTAGTCCTAATTACAGCGTTTTTCATAATGATGAGGTATACAGGTTTTTTTCCCTGTTCCCTGTTCCCTGTTCCCTGTTCCCTGTTCCCTGCTCCCTGCTCCCTGCTCCCTTTTTCTATCAATCCTCTGTTCACAACTCAAAGAAAAATGCTATCGTTAGCATCAAGTTGCTTGTCACGCAATATTGCTCTGACTGTCATTAAAATCTCTCCCAGTTTATTTTTCCCACTACCATCAGCACCACAACCCCAGTAATAATCTATGGGTGAATTCTCAACAATTACCTGATCACCTGTAGCAAGTAGTAACTGGCGAAGATCACCATGGGTTTCAAATTTTTGTAACACTCCTCGCTGCATAATCTCATCTTTGACTTTTTCCCAATCATCACGAAGAGGATGAGAGCGATTGGCCGTAGGCCACGCTACGCGAACGCGTCCCATTTTTGCTGCTTCCTTTGGTGTTTTTGCCTCACGGATTTTGTCATACCAAGAGGAATCAGTGGTCACAAATTTTTGGGCTTGGAAGAAATGCTCACTAGTCACCCACCACAATTTATCTAGCTCAAAGCCATGTCGGGAGAAGTTGGAAAAACAACCATAGGGTTTTTGGCGAGTACCGTAAAAATAGATTGTCATAATCGTGGCGTTGCTGAATTAAGGAATGAATGCGCGATCATTTGGTTTTATTAAAGCCCCCTAAATCCCCCAATTCTGGGGGACTTTGATAGTTTTGTTACCCCCAGAATTGGGGGGCTAGGGGGGCAAAACCATACGCATAATCAGCAACGCCATAATCGTTGCTGAATAATGAGAATGCTGACCACTCAGCCAGGTGGAAACCTCAAGGTTTTATGGAACCTACAACCATAGTCCCTGGATTTTATCGATGGTTGACCTTTATGGTTTGAAGGTTGATCAGCTAAGGTTTGATGATTGAGGTTTAAGGGTTAACCGTTAACCTTTGACCTTTAAATTTAGAAAGAAAAAACCATAAATTTAGAGATTTTCGAGTGACCAACACGTCTCACCATTTTAATCGGGAATTTCGATCATTGTCCTGGCATTGCTGATCGAGAGTACTCGATCAACTGTTGACTTGAACTGTTCAATAAAGGTTTGTCGTCTCTCAAGTTCTTCAGCCAGGTTAGTGGGATCGAGTAGTTCAACCCCTTCTCTAGCTAGAAAGCTATCTGCCAAGGATTGATACTTCTGTGAACCAACGGATGCATTCTGTCCTAGCACTTCCAGAGCTAGTTTATCAAGTCTTTCTTTGACTCGTGCTTGTGCCATCTTATAGTGATTCAGGGTTTTAGTATATGCTGACTGCATAGTACCGATAACTGCTTCATAATACCTGATAAACATCTTCATCTCAATGGCTTCTGCCACAGTCATCTCTTGGTCAGCAACCGTAACCATTGTAGAAGCATTGGATAAGACAATTACTCTCTTGATCGTCCGTCGTCTGGCAATCAGAGCATCCACTTTTTGCAAAGCCGCTTTAGCTTTTATCTCATAATCTTCTCGTGATTTGAAGCCTGTTGGCACTTGACCGACTTCAACCACAGAAATTAAGGTGTTGTTGTCCAAAGCTGCTCTGGCTGAGTCAATGCGCTTTTCCAGCAAGGTCAACTCTGCTAGAGCATCTGTGACAGTCATAGTTGTCATTTTACCCTCCTTATCTCTTCATTGGTATCTCCTAGCTAATCACTTGTAAACCCTGCTGTTATTTAACTTATTAGGTAAACATAGTATTTATATAAAAAGGGAACAGGGAACAGGGAACAGGGAACAGGGAACAGTAGTAAAGAGCTCTTTTTTTTAAATTATGAACAATTAGCAAGATTGTTCAGGTTCTATTGATAACTATTAAAATCAGGTAAATCGTTACTTTTTATTGGTTGTTTGTTACTTGAAAAATTTAAATTTACGAACTCCTTTAAATGATAAGTATTCAAGCAGAGATGATAAGCTGATGTGCATTTAAATTGGTTATTCCCCGTTCCCTATTCCCTGATCCGAAGTTCCCTTTGAACAATTTAGGTATCCCAATCTAAATGCTGAACAGCTTATGACATCATGCCTGCAAATTGGTGGCAGGGGTGAGAATTGCACTCACTGATTTCCAGGGTATGAACCTGGCGAGCCTACTCTTGCTCCATCCCTGCGATACCCCTGACTGGATTTGAACCAGCAACACCTAGGTTCTAAGCCTAGAGCCTCTGCCAATTGGGCTACAGGGGTTTGGATCCGAGGGGCAGAATTTGCGCTTATGACCAATTGACTGTTGGTCAACTGGACTAAACCAAACTGCGCCACATCTGGATAATTGGTACTCCCGACAGGATTTGAACCTGTAAAAAAACTAGAATCTCGGTCTAGTGCGTCTACCAATTCCGCCACGGGAGCGTATACCCCTGGCAGGATTTGAACCTGCAAAACACTCGTTCTGGGGGAGTGATGTCTACCAATTGCATCACAGGGGTAAAGTCGGGGTGACAGGATTTGAACCTGCGACATCTTGCTCCCAAAGCAAGCGCGCTACCAAACTGCGCTACACCCCGTTGGTACTCCTGGTGGGAGTCGAACCCACAACTGACCGTTTTTAAAACGGTCGCCTCTGCCAATTGGGCTACAGGAGCATATTTGATACCAAGTTGCTATCAAAATTGATTTGGGTTAAAGGTTAAAGGTTAAAGGTTGAAGGTTAACCTTCAACCAGTTAACCTTCAACCGGTTAACCTTCAACAATAGAATGCCGGAGTTGGACTCGAACCAACTTCTCCGTGATTCAGAGTCACGGCGACTTGCCAATCGTCCATCCGGCATTTAGCACTTGCAATAGCAAGTGACAGTCCCCCAAGGTCGGCATCGAACCGACGACCTCTCGCTTTTCAGGCGAGCGCTCTACCCAACTGAGCTACCGGGGGATACAAAGGATAAAAATGAAACCCCTCCTGACTGCCCTGGCAGGGATCGAACCCGCGACCATCGAGTTAACAGCTCGCTGCTCTTCCAACTGAGCTACAGGGCATTCATCGTGCCGACGGGGATCGAACCCGCAATCACCTGCTTGAAAGGCAGGTGGCTTAACCAAATTTGCCTACGGCACGGCAAATAGCGCGGAGACTGAGATTTGAACTCAGATCAACGGTTTTGGAGACCGTCATGTTGCCAGTTACACCATCTCCGTAGGTCGCAGCGGCGGGACTCGAACCCGCACTCTCCTGGTTATGAGCCAGGTGCTCTACCTTTGAGCTACGCTGCTAGGTCACTAATTGGAGTCACTGATTGGAGCAGGATTTGCACCTGCAACCGATAAAAGCGACTGCAAAGAGCGAGGCTGACGGGAATCGAACCCGCGACTTCCTGTTCGACAGACAGGCGCTCTGACCATCTGAGCTACAGCCCCAGGACTTGAACAGTTTATCCGTTCGACTTTAGATAAATCTCTGGGTTTACTCTGTGGGGAATCAACCCAAGGGTCCATCCCCACGTGATGAGCAAACACAGTTATATCCAAACATGAATCAAAAGGTATGTTACATATTTAGTTGTCAAGGTTCCGTGTAAGCTTTTGGATTCGAGCTTTTTGACTCTTTCCTCTGCGCTATGTTTTTATGCTACAACAATACTACAAGCGGTGTCAAGGGTTTGGGCAAACTTTTTTTGGAAATTTTTAGGAGTTATGTGGATAGCCCCAGAAAACAATATATGTAGTGTTTTTATATAAAACTAAACACTATATGTATATTTAGGGGGGGTAAGTCCTAATTGCCAGAGGGGCAAGGGATGGTTTAACGGATGTAATGGATGACAGGATCGAGCAGATCTCGATCAGGAGAAACTTGTTAATAAGTTGTTCCTAGTCCCCCTTCCCCCTCTTCGGTCTCTTCTTCAATCCTCAAAGAGCGTGGGATGCCGATTAGGTATGATGTACAGACAGTGCACTATGGCAATGAATAACAAGCAAGAATGCATTTAGATCCCCTAGTCCCTAATTCTTTGTTGAATCTTTTGCAACTGGCTAGTCCCGTACTACCAGTGGGTGCTTACGGCTATTCTGAGGGTTTGGAAACATTAGTTGATATTGGTGTGATTCACAACCAGGCTACTCTGGACCAGTGGCTAGAGCATCAACTGCGCTATGGAGCCATTCGATTAGAAGCTTATGTTATAGTCCGAGCTTACGAAAGTTATGGCAAAGGGGATTTAGAGGGTTTGAACTACTGGAATGCTTGGGTAAGTGCTGCTAAGGAAACTTCTGAATTGCGATCGCAAAGTTGGCAGATGGGTAACTCGTTGATACGGTTACTGCTCGATTTGCACCCATCCACTGAAACTATTGTCCAGACGACCGATGTAACCTCTCAAGAAAATCTAATCTCTCTACACGATGTAGCATCAGCTGTGGGTCAACCCTGTAATTATGCGATCGCGTTTGGGATTGGGGCTGCTCACTGGCAGATTGACATTACAGCTACAGTCTTAGGTTACTTACATAGCTGGGCATCTAATGTCATCGGTGCTGGGGTCAAATTGATTCCCCTTGGTCAAACCGTTGGTCAACAGCTACTGCTAGCACTCAACCATAGACTTACTCTGACAACCGAAGATGTTTTAACTTTGGCGGATGAAAAATTAAGTAGTTGTGGCTGGGGATTAGCCCTGGCAAGTATGGCTCACGAAACTCAGTACACACGATTATTTCGCAGTTAATTCTTTTGAAAATAAATAATCCTTTTTTTAAAGACTTAATAAAGTTAGCTAGATTTTGTTGCTGATGTTACTGAGAGATGCTAGATTTTCTAGTTAGCAAAGTATACTACGACAATTAGCGTATCTTAAGACTTATATCCTAGTTATGATTAAGGCAGAATAAATAAAGTTAAGTTTAATTAATTTTATTTAAAAAACAACCTTAATGAAGCTAAAATTTATCAAGGTCAGCTACTAATTTACCTTCAGTTTGGCTAACAGAGTTTTGCTTATGGTTAGTGAAACTCGATAATGGTGCATCTCCACAACCCTGGCTTGACTTGTCTGCTAACATTACCAGTTTGGTGCATTTCTACAAAACCAGGACTTAGGCAAAACTGGGCGACAAACCATATAATTTGTTACAAATAGAGTTGCTGCGTAAGTTCTGAAAACTATACACAATATCAGGATTCACAATATTATAATTCACAATATTACCTATTAGGTTTCTAGGGTTGTAGGGATTAATTAAAACAGTAAATATTGACAACATCGGTGCTAATATAGGTGCTATAAAAATAGTAATATTACTTGTTAAAGATTAATTTTTAATTGTTAGTTAATAGTTACTAATTTTGCTATATATCAATAGAGACACCAATGACTACTCACAAAGTATTGACCACCGACAAACTGGCACAACAGATTCAAGCTTGCGCAAAGGCGCAATTGACTGGTCGGTTGGAGATTGAAGATCCCCAAGGTCAGCAGTGGACTCTTTTTTTCCACTTCGGTCGTTTGAGTGGCGGTGCTAGTAAAATGCATCCCATTCGTCGTTGGTGTCGGCAGTTGTCTGTACACTGCCCAGAACTATCAGCTGATCCTGTGTGTCAGGGGTCACCGGCTCAGCCGGTGTATTGGGATTACAAATCTCTAGCAGAACTAGTCAGAGAGGGGAAAGTACCGCTCAGACAGATGAGGTCAGTTGTTGCTGGCAACTGTACGGAAATACTCTTCGATATCATCCAACGGCAGGAACAACTCCGCTGTGGTTCATCAGAGCAACTAACTTACAGGCAGATTCCTCAAGACACTATTGATTCAACATCTGATTCAACCTTTGATTCAACCTTTGATTCAAGGTTGGTAGTAATTCGAGCTTCACAGATTTGGCAACAGGCAATGCTTGCTTGGGAGCCTTGGCAAGAGGCTGGTTTGGTAGATATTTCCCCTTCTTTGGCTCCGGTGATCTGGGATGCTGACAAATTGCGACAGCAGACCTCATTACTGGCCTACCACAACCTGACTACCTTAGTGGATGGCGATCGCACTTTGAGGGATTTAGCTTTGACGTTGAAACAGAATCTTTTGGCTCTGGCCCAATCAATCATGCCCTACATCCGAGTACAGGTGATGGGTCTGATCGAGGTTGGGGACTGGCGCTGTGATACTCACTTTACTAAAGCCACTAACCCAATGCCAGAAAATGCTCGAAGGTTTGGAGGACCAGTTCAGACATTACCAGCTAGTCCCTTGGTAGTTTATATCGAAGACAGCCACATCGATCGGCTGACCATGAGTCAAATTCTTGCCAATGCTGGTTATCGATTTATCAATGTTCAAGACCCTATCAAAGCCTTGCCGACCTTGCTAAAGCACAAACCACAGCTGATCTTCTTGGATTTGGTGATGCCGGTTTTAAACGGCTATGAAGTCTGTGCACAAATTCGTCGGGTTTCGGTGTTTCAAGACACGCCAGTGATTATGGTCACCAGTAATGACGGAATTGTAGACCGAGTGCGGGCCAAGATGGTCGGTTCTACAGACTTTTTAGCAAAGCCTATTACTCGGTCAAAGGTATTGACAATTCTCCAGAGGCATCTCGGGGTTAGTCGTAATATCCTGTCCAGTTGACTACTTACTTTAATACTTTAGTAAAGGGAACAGGGAGTAGGGAGTAGGTAACTTTCTATAAAAACTTATCACAATTAATTTACTATACCTACTATACCTATTCAATTAATTGAATTATTGTTATTTTATTTTTAAGCTTATAAATTCAAAGTTATGGTAATTAGTTTAAACTAAAAAAAATGATTAACACTAAAAAACAAAAGAATTGTAATTAACATCATCAATAAGCAAAAAAAAATATGACTACAGTCCTTTTGGTTGAAGATAGTTTGACGGAAAATGAGATTCTAAGTTGTTACCTCAGAGAAGCTGGTCTCAACGTAGTTAGTGTCACCAGTAGTGAGGATGCCCAGATTAAACTCCAGTCCCAGAAACCAGATTTAGTGATTGTCGATGTGATTTTGCCAGGACAAAGCGGGTTTGAACTGTGCCGGGAACTCAAAACTAATTCCAACACCCAAATCATTCCAGTTGTGATTTGCTCAACTAAAGGAACTGATGCCGACAAACTCTGGGGTTCAATGCTGGGAGCTGATGCCTATTTACCTAAACCGATAAAGCAGCAAGAACTAATACAAACAATCCAGCAATTGTTAGGCATTAGGCATTAGGCATTAAGTATTAGGTATTAGGTATTAGGTAATGTTAAACTCCCTTGACCCAGTGGTAACACAAACCAATCTTGACCTACTGAACTTAGATCCACTAACCCCAGAAACCCGAGTGCGGTTGCTGCGTTTTCCTCTTGGAAAAGATGACAGTGTTCTGTTGCCCCTAGAGCAGATTACAGAAATTATCAGGGTGAATGTGCCGGAGGTTCTGCTGGTGCCGGAAATGCCCAGTTGCATTTTGGGAATTGGTAATTGGCGTTCAGAAATGCTCTGGTTGGTAGACCTAAACCAGCTGGTTGGCTATCCACCTCTGTCGAAGCTTGGGCAAGTTTCGGTATCTCCTGTGGCAATAGTAGTTCAGGTCAATGACCAGTCTTTGGGTCTGGTGGTATCCCATGTTAATGATATTGAGTTACATGAATTGGAGCAACTCCAGCCACCGACTCCTGGTTTATTTCCTCCTAAGCTATTGCCTTTTCTCCTGGGGTACCTACCTGGGGATGGCGGTGCAGTTTTGGATGTCATGGCTATTACTCAATGTCCCCTATGGCAGACACATCAACGAGGGGACTCTTGGGGAGGAGAGTCTTGAGGTTTTTCGACTTAGCCTCCTCCGAGATCTGGCAATTGATCAGGGCAATTATGATGAGTTTTGATCAACCAAATCAATCCCATCAAACCAATTATGACTGCTTGACAAGCTGGTCACTAACTCTGCCCATTGAACAGTCTATTGGAAGAGTTACTACCGACTCGATTGCCTCTGAACTGCCATCATGGTCGGCAATTTTACCATTATCAGATGTTGAAAAAAACGAAACTATAACTATGCCACAATTTGATCAATCTGAGGAAATACTCAGTTCTAAGTCCCAACTCAATCAATCATCGAGTAATGGCAATGGCAAGGGGACACCTACCGGGGTTCAGTTTCACCTAGCCGTGGATATTGAGCAACACTGCAAGGGTGAGCGGCAGTGGTTATTCAACCTGGCCACCCAGATGCGCAAAGCAGAAACTAGTGATGCCCTGTTGAGAACCACAGTGACTGAGGTTAGTCAGCGTTTACGGGTAGACCGAGCCTTGATTTTTCGCTTCCAGTCCGAGAATCGGGGTACAGTGCTAGTTGAGTCGATGGTGGGTGGCTATACTCCCAGTCAGGGGGAGTACCTACCAGTGATTGCTTTTGGGGCTGAGAATCGGTCAGCCTACGAGCAACAGGAAGTTATAGCCCTTAATGATATTAATGACCGGGCTGTTAGTCCTTTTCAACTCCAACTACTGGAACGATTCCAGGTCAAAGCCAGCTTAAGTCTACCGATTTTGATCGAAGGGCAATTGTGGGGCTTACTAGTGGTGCAGCAATGTTCTGGTTCCCGGGAATGGCAGGAAGCTGACATTAGTCTGCTCTACCAAGTTGTTACTGAACTGAGGCTGAGTCTACAGCCAGTGGAATTGAGTAACCGATGGCGAGAGCAGGTGAAGCAGGAAAAGGTCTTGGCTCAAATCTTGGGCACAATTCCACCGTCTTCTGATCCCAATATTGCCCTGGGCAACATTTGCCACGAACTGCGCCTGTTTTTCAAGGCTGATCGGGTAGTGGTTTATCGCTTCAATCCTGACTGGAGTGGTGAATTTGTGGCTGAGTCAGTTGCAGAGGGTTGGGTGAGCCTGCTCCAAGACCAAAAGCAAAATCCTAACCTGACATCACCAGATCTATTTTCCTCTAGGCGCTGTACGGTCAAGCAAATCGGATCGGTGGCCAGCCCTACTACCGATACCTATTTAAAGCAGACACAAGGGGGCAGCTATTTCAAACGTAAGCAGGTAGAGCGAGTTGACGACATCTATGCCGCTGGTTTTTCACAGTGCTACATTGAAACCTTAGAAAAATACCAGACCAATGCTTATATTATCGCCCCAATCTTTGATGGTGAACACCTCTGGGGCTTATTTGCCGTTTACCAGAACTCTCGCCCTCGGCGCTGGCAAGATAGTGACGTCGTGCTGCTGTCACTAGTCAGTGACCGTCTCAGTAATATTCTCAAGCAATTGGACATTACAGCCCAGCTACAGGAGAAATCGGAGCAACTGGATATTGCGGTTAAGGGGGAACACATAGCAAGTCGCTTCCTTGATAAGATACTTAAGAGTTCCGACATCAACAGTGTTTTCCAGACCGCTACTCAAGAAATCCGGCAGCAGCTGAAGTGCGATCGCGTGGCTGTTTATCGCTTCAATCCTGACTGGAGTGGTGAGTTTGTGGCTGAAGATGTGGCACACGGTTGGATACCGTTAGTTGAACCGAGTATTAAAAAAGTCTGGCGCGATACCTATTTGGAGGAAACCGAAGGCGGTCGGTATCGCCACAATGAAACCTTAGCCATTGATGACATTTACAAGGTTGGTTACGATCAATGTCACATAGACCTGTTAGAGCAATTTCAGGCTAAAGCTTATGTGATTGTACCGATTCTGCAAGGGGAAACCCTCTGGGGTTTCCTCGCAGCTTACCAGAACAATGGCCCTCGTCACTGGCAGAAAATGGAGGTGGGTATACTGGCTCAGATGGGCCGACAATTTGGGGTTGGCCTCCAGCAAACGGAGTATATTGAACAACTGCGAGCAAAATCCAAGCAACTGCTATTGGCTGCAGACCTAGAAAAATCAGCAGTCAAAGTCATCAACAAAATCCGGCAATCTCGGAAACTGGAGACGATTTTCAAGACCACAACCATAGAAATTCGTAAGCTCCTGATGGCTGACCGGGTCGGTCTGTTTCGCTTTGACCCTGACTCCGATTATAACGATGGAGAGTTGGTGTCTGAAGATGTGGTCAATGGGTACGATGGGATCCTGGGTAAGAAGGTTCACGACCATTGCTTTAGTCAACAGTATTCCCAGCACTATGTCGAAGGGCGAGTACACGCAGTTGCTGATATCTACAATGGGGATCTTGGCGATTGCTACATTGAGCTGCTAACTCAGTTTCAAGTCCGGGCTAACCTGGTGGTGCCATTGCGTAAAGGGCTTGAACTGTGGGGATTTTTATGCATTCACCAATGCAGTAAGCCCCGTCAATGGCAGGAGTATGAGATTGATTTTGCCAAGCAGATTGCCCTACACTTTGAAGTTGCCCTACAACAAACAGAGTACCTGGCGCAAGTCGAGGCCAAATCTACCCAGGTCGCTAAAATCGCAGGGATGGAGCGAGCGGTAGTTGGAATCATCAACAAGATCCGTCAGTCTCGAAACCTAGATACCATTTTCAAGACAACCGCTATCGAAATGCGCAAGCTTCTTCAGGTTGACCGGGTGGGTGTATTTAAGTTTTACCCTAACTCTGGCTTTGATGATGGGGAATTGGTATCTGAGGATGTGGCATCAGGCTACCATGCCATGCTAGGAATCAAAGTTAACGACCACTGCTTTGGTGAACAGTATGCCCCTCACTACACCGAAGGACGTGTGCAAGCAGTTGCTGATGTCTACAATGCGGGTTTAAGCGATTGCCATATTGAGCTGCTGGCTCAGTTCCAAGTCCGGGCTAATCTGGTTGTGCCCCTACTTCTTGCACCTGATTTGTGGGGATTGTTGTGCATTCACCAATGCAGTAAGCCCCGTCAATGGCAGGAGTATGAGATTGATTTTGCCAAGCAGATTGCCCTGCACTTTGGGGTAGCGCTACAGCAATTGAGCTACCTGGATCAAGTGGAGGCCAAATCTCACCAGCTTGCCCAAGCTGCTGTGCGGGAGCGAGTAGTAGCAAGCCTTAGCAACCATTTGTCCCAGTCTGTAGATGTTTATAGTATCTTCCAGAGTATTACCAAAGAGTTGCGGCAAGTGTTGGGAGCTGACCGGGTAGTAATCTATCGCTTCAACTCCGACTGGAGTGGTGAGTTTGTGGCTGAATCGGTTGCCCCTGGCTGGATTTCCCTAATCACTGAACAAGAAAGAGACGACCGCCTGAAGGTGGATACAACGGCTTATGAGCGCTGCCAAGTTACAGCCCTGAGTGTTAATTCTCTGTCTAATGTTGATACCTGCTTGCAAGAAACCCAGGGTGGAGAGTTCGCCCGAGGTGACCGCTTCAAGAAGGTTGATGACATCTATGCCATGGGTTTCGCTCCCTGCTACATCAACACTCTGGAACAATACCAAGCCAGGGCATATCTGATTATGCCAATTTTCCAAAGTGACAAGCTCTGGGGGCTGCTGGCGGCTTACCAAAATACGGGACCCCGTCAGTGGCAAGATACCGATGTCACCCTCATGCTCCAAATTAGTAATTCCCTGGGATTAGCCTTGCAGCGATCCCATTACCTAGATCAGTTACGAGCCCAATCTACCCAACTCACCAAAGCGGCTCAAATTGCTCAGGGGGTAACCAAAATAGTTGGTAAGCTGTTTCAGTCTCGGGATGTAAATACAATCTATCGTATCACAACCCAAGAAATCCGGCAGCTGCTCAAATGCGATCGCGTAGCCCTCTATCACTTCAATCCTGATTGGACTGGTCAGTTTGTGGCTGAGGCAGTTGCAACTGGTTGGTTAGCATGGGTGGGAGCAGATATCAAAGCCTTCTGGCCCGATACTTATCTACAAGACACCCAGGGAGGTCGGTATCGCAATCGTGAAAGCGTGGCCGTTGATGACATTTACACCTTTGGTTATTCTGACGGTTACCTAGAAACCTTAGAGCAATATGAGGTTAAGGCTTATATGCTGGCACCGATTTTTATACAAGGAACCTTATGGGGTTTACTGGGTACCTACCAAAATACTGGTCCTCGTGACTGGCAAGAGTTTGAACTCAACGCCCTGGCTCAGATTGCGGTGCAAGTAGGGGCAGCCCTGCAACAGGCTGAGTATCTCGCACAAATCCAAAACCAGTCCCAGCAGCTGACCGATGCCGCACAACGGGAGAAAGCCGACAAAGAAGCAGTACAGCGGGAGGTAATGCAGTTGCTCTCAGCAGTGCGACCAGCTCTAGAAGGAGACCTCACCGTCCGAGCTCCGGTAACCAACAATGAAGTAGGTACCATTGCTGATGCCTACAACAACACCTTACAAAGCCTGCGCCGGATTGTGACTCAAGTCCAGCAAGCTTCCAGGAAAGTTGCCCAAACGTCTGTTGACAGGGAATCCTCCATTGCCAAGCTCACAGCCCAAGCCCAGCAGCAATTTATGGCTCTCGGTCAAGCCTTAGAGAACATCCAGACCATGGTTAATTCTACAGAAGCTGTAGGTGAGAGTGCTCAACAGGTAGAAGTAGCAGTCCAAACCGCTAACCAAACCCTCCAAGCAGGGGATGCCGCCATGAACCGTACCGTAGATGGAATTCTCGAAATCCGGGAGACAGTGGCAGAAACCAGCAAACGGCTCAAGCGCCTGAGCGAATCGTCCCAGAAGGTTTCGAGGGTGGTAAACCTGATTAGCAACTTTACGAATCAGACCCAATTGCTAGCGTTGAATGCAGCCATTGAAGCTACAAGGGCTGGTGAGTATGGACGGGGTTTTGTAGTTGTTGCCGATGAAGTACGTTCTCTAGCCCGTCAGTCAGCGGAAGCCACCACTGAGATCGAGCAGTTGGTGCAGGAGATCCAGAAGAGTACCGCTGAGGTTTCTACAGCCATGGATAAAGGTATTCAACAGGTTGCCCAAGGAACCGCAATGGTACAAGATACCCGTCTCACTCTCAATGCCATTGTTGAAGCCACCAGCCAAATCAGCCAGCTTGTAGAGGGTATTACCCAAGCCACCCAGGTACAGACCGAAGAGTTCCAATCCGTGACCCAAACCATGACTGAAGTTGCAGGAATTGCCAACAAAACTTCTGAGGATGCCATGGAAATTTCTACGTCTTTCCAAGAACTCCTAGCCATGGCTCAGAATCTTCAAGCCAGTGCTGACCAGTTCAAGGTTGAGTAGTCATTTGCCTTGCTAAAATTCATTTTAAATGCGTTTTAGCATGCCTTTTGCATGCATGCTAAAGGGGACTGGGATATATCTTTTTTATTTGATTTCAGGCTATAGACATTTTCAATGCACAAAATTTTTATTAAAACTAGCAAAATTTTTATTCAATAAAATTTTGCTAGTTTTAATAAAAAATCACTAATAATACGAGCATTTTTTAGTATAATCAGGTAGAGATAATTTTTTGATTTTATCCCGATTCCCGATTCCCGATTCCCGATTCCCGATTCCCGATTCCCTACTCCCTACTCCCTACTCCCTACTCCCTACTCCCTAAGAATAAAATCCTCACCCAATTGACAACTGCTCTAATGACTAATGACCCGAAAATTCGTGAGCAAAGCTATCGCTACTTTCTCCAGGAAGCACCGGAACTGCTGCAAGTCTTGGAAGAGGATTTGCTGAGTTTGTCAGAAAACTATAGCATCAATAAAGTCAACAACTTGATGCGGACTACCCATACCCTCAAAGGCGCAGCAGCTAGCATTGGGTTGGAAACAATCGCCACTGTAGCTCACTCCTTGGAGGATGTTTTTAAAGCTCTGTTTAACCCCGACTTGTCCATTGATCCAGAAATTGAAGCCTTACTGTTTCAAGCTTATGAGTGTCTGCGCCTACCTCTGACCGCTGAACTCACAGGGGGGCAAATCGATGACACCGAAATCAAAAATCGAACTGCTGCTGTTGTTGCCCAACTCCAAGAGAAGCTGGGGGACTGTTTTGGTCACGAATCCCATCTGCCCACCTCACTAGAATTGGGCTTCGACGTCACCCAGTCCATTTTTGAAGTGGGGGTTAGCCAAGGCTTAGACGTAATCCAAGCTGCCCTAAATAATGACAATCCCAGTGAAATCAGCATCACAGTTCGCCACCAAGCAGACATTTTCTTGGGGTTAGGGGAATCCCTTAATTTACCAGGGTTTGCCGCTATTGCCAAAAATGCGATCGCAGCCCTAGACAACCATCCCGATCAGGTGGTCACCATTGCCAAGACCGCTTTGTGTGATTTCGTTGCAGCACAAGCAGCGGTGCTAGAAGGGGATAGGACTCAAGGTGGTCAACCTTCTATAGCTCTGCAACAACTAGCTGACCTTAGGTCTTCAAGTCAAAATTCACAATTCACAATTCAAAATCAATCTTCTGTCTTCGGCAACGGAAAAGAACAAGACCTTAATCGAGTTGAGCCCGGACTAGAAGAAGTAGAAGGTGTTGTTAATAATTCTTCCGTTACTGATCCAGAATCTAAAACAAGGAAACGGTCCCAGCTTGTGGAAATGATCTGGGGAGGATCAACTACACTAGATCAGCAAACCTTTGATCAAAGTAGAAAGTTGCAGAGGTCGGAGCAAACAGAGATAGATGTCTTGCATGGAGAGATAGCCTCACCTGATCAAGAAATCGCCACAGAAAAAAATTTTGTTTTGCACAACATGGGGATGATTGATGCAGATAATCAAAAAAAAGAACAACGACAAGATCCCGAAATTATCACAGACGAGATCATCCCGCCCATAGGCAATGCTAGAAATGCCCCTCTAAACTCTTCCCATCTCGCCATAACTCCCTCCAACCAACATCCCAGCACGCCATCATCTAGGGATCTATCTGGTACTGTGCGGATAAATATTGAGCATCTAGAATACCTGAATTACACAATTGGGGAATTACTAACCAACCAAAACCGCCAGTTGCTCGAAAATGAACAACTGCTGGCTGCAGTGCGAGTACTCCTTGATCGTATCGACCAACATCAGCAAGTTCTAGAGCAACTCCAAGATTGGTACGACCGCCTGTTTATTTTGACCCAACAAAAGCAGATTAGGCAAAGGTTGCAAGTTAGCAAGTTGAATGTTGAAGGTTTAAACAAAAACAAAGCTACCGACCCAAATCTTAGTTTTTATTCCTACCCTTGGGCAGAAAAAACGTTGCAGCTTAGCAAGTTGAAGGTTGAAGGTTTAAAGGAACACTTTGCTACCAACCCCAATCCTACGGCCAACCTTGGCCAAAAGGCCACGCTACGCTCTCAACCTGCCAACTTTCAACATAGCAACTTTCAACATAGCAACTTTCAACATAGCAACTTTCAACCAACTAACCTTGGCCAAAAGGCCACGCTACGCGAACAACATACCGACTATTTCGATGACCTGGAACTAAAACGTTATAGCGCACCCGAGCTTCTGATCCAGTCAGTTCTAGAAGATGCTATTCAATTAACAGAAGCTGCCCATGACATTGAGCTGTTCAGCACCCAATCCAGTAAAACTCTCGAACAACAACGTCGGTTGTTAACCAACCATCGTGATGTCTTGATGGACGCCCGGATGTTGCCTTTAGGGGAAATATTTAGTCGTTTCCCCCCTGTCCTCAAGCAGTTGTCAGCTTCCCACCATAAGCTGGTAGAGCTAAAAATCTCTGGTAATGATGTTTTAGTGGATAAAGTTGTTGCCCAGAAGTTGTACGACCCCCTGCTGCATCTTGTGCGTAATGCTTTTGACCACGGCATTGAGACTCCTGCTGTACGGCAACAACAGGGCAAACCAGAAAAGGGATTAATTGAAATCAGTGCTTGCCATCGGGGCAGATATTTGGTGATTGAAGTTTTTGATGACGGGCCAGGGTTGAATTTTGAACGGATTCGCCAACTAGCAGTAGAACGTGAACTGATAGACTTTGAACAGAGTAATAATCTCAGTGAGGCTCAGCTGAGGAATTTGTTGTTTGAACCAGGCTTTTCCACTGTCTCTGGGGTGAATAACCTCTCTGGACGTGGTGTTGGTCTTGATGTTGTCCTAAACCAGGTCAAAGCTCTGAGGGGTTCCGTCCAGGTTGATTCTTCTCCGGACCAAGGCAGCAGATTTAGACTACAAATTCCCTTGAGTTTAACCATAGATAAATTACTTCTGTGCCAGGCTGGGAAGCAAGTTTATGGTTTGATTACTGATCAAGTCGAGCAAATTATTATTCCTGAGGAACACCAGCTCCGAAGTTGGGAAGATGGCAAAGTTCTCCACTTGGGTACCGGGACTGATCAGCAACTGGTTAAAGTCTACCAACTTGGGCAAGTCCTAGATTATTCCTCTGTGGCAAATCCATTCTCAGTAACCCATCCCCATCAACCTGTTGTTCCTCTTCAGACGATTAGACCAATCATTCTGATCCATTACCAGGATCAGCTTGTCGGTCTGGAAGTAGACCAACTGTTGGGAGACCAGGAGTTGGTGATTCGTCCTTTGGGGACAATGATTGTGCCACCCCCCTATGTCAATGGGGGCAGTATTCTGGCCGATGGTCGGTTGACATTGGTGCTGGATGGGACTGAATTGATCCAGTACCTGTCTGAGCAACAGACCGATGGCAGTCAAAGGTTACAGGTTAGCACATTGAAAGTTGAAAGCAAAAGCTATGACCAAGCCACCCAACCGATGGAAACCCTTTCGCGAAAGCAGCTTCCACCTTCAACGGTTGAACCGTTCTGGGTCAGACGTAAGCCAAAGGTACTCCTGGTAGATGACTCGATCACCCTGCGCCAAACTCTAGCCATGACCTTACAGAAAAATGGCTATCAAGTGTTTCAAGCCCAGGATGGTTATGAAGGGATTGAGCAACTACAGCATCAGACAGACATACAGTTAGTGATCTGTGATATTGAGATGCCTCGCATGAATGGGTTTGAGTTTCTCAAACACTGTCAGCAAGACCCAGCTTTGGTAGATATTCCTGTAGTCATCCTCACATCCCGCAGTAACGATAAACACCGCTTGATTGCTGCACAGTTGGGGGCAAAGGCTTATATCACTAAGCCCTATTTGGAACACAAATTGTTGACAACAGTAACCGATGTTGTTGAGCCCATTTAACCGTTAATAAGGGAGTAGGGAGTAGGGAGTAGGGAGTAGGGAGTCGGGAGTCGGGAGTCGGGAGTCGGGGGAATAAAATTGGCTGTAGCTCATAAGTATGATCAACGCTATATCCTGCAATTCTTTGGTAATTAGTAATTGATCATTGCTCCTGGTGAATTGGTAGTTTCAAAAATCCTAAAAATCTCCCTATAACTACTCAGCACTAAACACTAATCACTAAACACTAATCACTATAAAATAAAGGCGATGGACGATTCAAAACTAGAAAAATTAATGGTTTTTAAAATTGCTGATTATTCCCTATGTCTCCCGATTATGGATGTTATGAAAGTGGTTAATTATACCACGGAAATCAGCCGGGATATGAAAACCATGGGATTAGTTCAGCTAGGCAAGCATACCATTAAAGTTTGGGATTTACATCAGCAGTTGGGGGATGGTAGTTTACCTCACCGAAGCCCTAACCAAAGGTTCTTAGTGATTATTCGTCCTAGGGACTCCGAACTTTGGGGAATTTTTGTGGATGATCTGCCTAATTTGGTGGAGTTACCCCAAGACATGATGCGACCTATCCCGAAGTCTTACCGTCAGGCCAGTGTTCTGGAGATGATATCTCATGCAGCTGTTATATCAAACGAAGCATCTACTCAGAAAATTTTTCTTTTGGATTTACAGCAAGTCGGTGCCTTGACTCCTTAATCGTCACTAGAAAAGGCTATAATAAAAATCTAAACTTACCAATTACCATTTGTTAATTGTTAACTTGTAGCAATTAACAATTTTTTTATGGCTAATGATCATAAATCAACTACACTATTAAAATTAACTCTAAGTTAGTTAACATGAGTACTTTTCGTGTTGGTATTGCTGGTCCAGTTGGTTCAGGGAAAACTGCTCTATTAGATGCATTGTGTAAAGCCCTGCGAGACTCTTATCAAATCGCTGTGGTCACCAATGATATATATACTCAGGAAGATGCCCAGTTTTTAGTTAGGAGTCAGGCTCTAGAAAGCGATCGCATTCTGGGTGTGGAAACGGGGGGTTGTCCCCATACTGCCATTCGGGAAGATGCCTCCATGAACTTGGCAGCCATTGAACAGTTGGAAAATCGGTTTACTGATTTAGACTTGGTGTTCCTAGAAAGTGGAGGGGATAACCTAGCAGCAACCTTCAGTCCAGAACTAGTAGATTTCACGATCTACGTTATTGATGTGGCTGCTGGGGATAAGATTCCTCGTAAAGGAGGACCAGGAATCACCAAGTCTGACTTGCTGGTGATTAACAAAATTGACCTGGCACCTCAGGTGGGAGCAGATTTAGGGGTGATGGAACGGGATGCTAAAAAGATGCGAGGAGATAAACCCTTTGTGTTTACGAATTTGAAAACTAAAGAGGGAATCTCTACGGTGATTGACTTGATAAAACTTGACATGGGCGCTTATTAATTCCCTTGAGAAGGGAGTAATAAAAGTGTTGGAATCAAACCTAATCTGATCATATGATCATGGGTGGTGATGATACTGTTTTATAGCGTTTATCACAGTTATGAGGTACAGTCTTCTTTGACGTTGATTCCCTGTCTTGATGCAACCCATCCCTATTCCCTATTCCCTATTCCCTCTTCTCTCTTCTCTGTTCCCTGTTCCCTGTTCCCTGTTCCCTAAAATCCATAAATTGTTTACCTCATAGCTATGAGAATTGCTATATTTGTTTGTGTTATTGCATTTATCACTTGGTTGAAAAATGCTAGATAATTAATTATTATATTATAGTTTAGCAATTTTAATCTACGATAAAAAAATGTATTAAATTCTACCTAAATTTAGGTAAGCTGGTAGAGCCAACGTTATCCTGGTTGACTACCAAAAAGTCGAGTAACTGTGTGAACGCCAAAGGCGTGGCAGAGCCCATGGCCCCCCTCGTGATCCCCATTTCTAGCCAGATTCAATCACTGGGATTCCTTGCTTTCCAGGGTTTCCCTTTAGGGAGTAATGTAATGTCGAGATAATTACCCTTAATACAAATCTCCCCATCTCCCCATCTCCCCATCTCCCCACACTTCCCACACTTCCCACACTTCCCGCGCCCGGGCTCGACACTTTTATTATGGGTATTCAACAACAATCTCCACAGCCTTATAAAATTATCGGAAGTAAAACTCAACCAGTATAGTCCATCTGATTGCCGTGATTTGATAGTCTAAAATATAATGGCTCCTTAATTCCCAATCCCATGGAAGTTGTTGTCCCCTTTACCCCTCCTAGTCGTCCAACCGAGTTTTCGGCTCTGGGCTATCTGTTTGGGCGATTTGACCCAAACCCATCTCAAGAGCCTAATCGGTCAGTTAAAGGAACTCTTGTTCTCAAACAAGGAATCAGCTTCAGTGCCTATATGCACCAACCCTTGTGGAATAAATTAAGTACCAACCCCTCTTTTGGTGAGAAAAAAGTCTATCTTTGGCGAGTATATTTCCGCATCACCAAGGCAGGAAAACTCGCTCAAATTCAAATCAAAAAATTTATTCCCCTAGAGGGGAAAACTACTCTACGTCATTCTCCCAGTGACGAAAGAGTCGATCAGTTTCGGGTTCGTGGTTTAATTCACGATGTCAAGCCAGAAGCGGTGGTGGTGTATGTAGAACG
This sequence comes from Moorena sp. SIO4A5, assembly GCF_010672005.1. Taxonomy (NCBI): domain Bacteria; kingdom Bacillati; phylum Cyanobacteriota; class Cyanophyceae; order Coleofasciculales; family Coleofasciculaceae; genus Moorena; species Moorena sp. SIO4A5. Next base: position 287,686 of record NZ_JAAHHZ010000001.1, read on the forward strand.
CAATCACCTGCCTCCTAGAGGAAAAGCCAAAACTTATCCATGGCAGCCTTTTTTGTTGACACTCCAGGGCTCTTTGCCACAACCAGCAGAAAAGGATGATTTTTGGGAATTTTTTTGTAGACGAGTAGGGGAAGAACTCCACATAGAGGAAGCTCATCCAGTTAACGTAAATCTAGAAGACTCAAGTTTCTATTCACATTACTCCGAAGAAAAAACTGACTATCAACCTCAACCAAGCCCTAAAACTAAACCCAATGAAGTTATCATGATTCAAGGCAGAAAACCCGAAATCACCGTCAAGTTTACCGAAAGACCCAATTTACCGGAGCAAGGCAAGAAAGTTACCTTACTCCTAACTGGTGACAATGGCATAACCGTTCAGGCAGAACTTAATCGCAAGACCCTCAAAAAGCAAGTAGAAAAGATGGATAGCTTTGCTGATTGGGTAGCGGCTTTGAGTGGAAAGATCGCCAGGGTGTCTCCAGAAGGGGTAATTGAGTTAGAAGGTGCAGGAGTTAATGTATTTGAGAAAAAACCAAAAGTTAGCCAATCAACTGAGCCAAAAGAGTCTCAGAAGCCTTCTAGCAACCCAGAAACAATTAAGCAAGAACAATCACAACAACCTGCTCAAAAGCAGAAGAAAGTGTTTCGTCTGATTGATTAGGATAGGCGTTGCTTTTAGGGAGCAGGGAGTAGCCCACAGGGGTAGGTTGTTTACCTCAGGGTCAAACGGGAAGTGTGGGAGGTGTGGGAGGTGTGGGAAGTGTGGGAGGTGTGGGGAGATCGGGAGATAAGGAGATGGGGAGATGGGGAGATGGGGAGATAAAGAGATGAGGAGATGGGGAGATGGGGAGATAAAGAGATGAGGAGATGGAGAGATCGGGAGATGGAGAGATCGGGAGATGAAATTGATGAGTAGCCGTAGTTTCCAGAATTGGGATCATTGACACTAGTCTGACTTGCCAATTTTTTTTTGCCATTTTGTTTGGGTGGTATGGGATACTTGTGTCTTAAGCACCTCTTCACAATCTCTTCATCACATCTTTAAGGTTTAATTTATCGATAAATATTTTTATCAAGTTGATCAAGGTCTACTATAATAATCGAAGCTAAAAAAGAATCTTTCTCAAGTTTAACCCCATGACAATTAATCGACGAAAAATACTACAAATTGCTGCTGTGGGTGGTTTAGGCACCCTAGCGGCTTCTAGTCTAATTCGCCCTGGTTCAAGCAAGGAGTTAATTGCAGCAGCTGGTAGGGATCCTTATGCTGCAGAGGTTGATCAGGGCTTAAGGTATTTCCGACAACAAGCTCAAGTACAGCTACCCCTTGTCGAAGACTTAGTGAAAGCAATTCGCAGTGGCAATTTGGAAAATGCCAAAGACGCCTATGTCAAAGCCCGTCCTCCTTACGAGCAAATTGAAACCTACGCAGCCAGCTTTGAAGAAACTGACCGGGATATTGATGCTCGCCCCTCTGCTTTTGATGGTGGGGAGGATAACCCAGAATTTAAGGGATTTCACCGGATCGAAGTTCTCTTGTACCGGGAAGGGAACGTCAAAGCAGCGCTCCCTTATGCTAAAGAGTTAGTCGAGAGCGTCAAAACCCTAATCAAAGATTTAGATCAGCGGCAGAACTTCAATTCCACCTTGAACTTTGAGGGGATGATTGCTTTGGCGACAGAAGTAGTAGCCAAGAAGATTTGTGGCGAAGAAGAAACTTGGTCGGATCAGAGCCTGTTAATCTTCTCAGATAACTGGATCGGAATTTTCAGCCAGTATGCTCCCTATTCAGCAAAAGTGGCAGACAAAGACCCCAGTGTCAATGAAGAGGTTAAGGCAGCTTATAAAGCAGCAAAAGGCAAGCTTAAACCTTACTTCACCCAGGGCGAAGTCGCAGCTCAACCCTATAGTTCTCTCGACATTAGTCAGCGAAAAGATATTGTGGACGTCGGCTATCGGTTCCGTAGAGCGTTGGTCAGAGCAGCAAAGGTTTTAGAAATACCCGTTGGTTTCGAAGTTTAGGGAACGGTGGCACGGTGGCACAGTGTTAGCTGTTGGGTTTTGAGTTCATGGTTTTTGCCCTTAATCCTACTCATGCCTAATACCATTGGCCTAAGACGATCATGCCTATTCCGGTCAACGACCAGCAAAAAGCGCGGCAGAGAGTAATAAATGTAATCTCTGCCGCGATTCTGGCTCGTTATCAGACATAAGAGAAGATGTCTTAGGATAGACATTATCAGTATTGCTAAAATTTTTCAAGTGTTACCAAAGGGTCTATTATAGAATTTCTGATCACATTAAACCGATAAGGGTGGTTATAGCCATCGGGGATTAAATCAAGAAGGACTGACGCTTCCGTACGTGACTAAACCATAAATATAGCGGTTATCTGGAGATAAAATTACTACAGGTAGTGCATATGGTGGCCGATACCTAAGTCTTATTAAATCATATTTAAATTGTACGATTTCATATATCTCTCAGATATATAAGTCAAGTTTGAGCTGAATGACACCAGTAGATGTTCTCATTTTGACAGCATTTTCCGCAACTATTAGAAAAACTAATGATAAAACTTATTTATCAAATAAAAACTGATGAGAGGTGTTGACAACAATTTTGGGTAACTTGGGATTAGCATAAATAGCTGTAACTTTTGATATACAAGACTTTCATAGAATTAATGAATCTAAAAAATGATAATTAGTTGCAATAAATGTTAAAAAATATTGCAACTAAGTTTAAATTGGCTCCCTAATGCTGCACAATCGATTCATGTGATTTCACCTCAACCCTAAACAGGAGGTGGTGAAACAATGAAGCAATTAAGGATCGAGTAAGGATCGAGTATGCAAACATACGGTAATCCCGAGGTTAAATATGACTGGTGGGCTGGTAACGCCCGCCTAGCCAACTTGTCTGGCAAATTCGTAGCTGCTCATGTCGGCCAAGCAGCCCTGATCGTTTTTTGGGCTGGAGCATTTACTCTGTTTGAAATTTCTTGGTATGATCCCACCCTGCCCATGGGTGAGCAGGGGCTGATTCTGCTGCCCCACTTAGCTACTTTGGGCTGGGGTGTAGGCTCAGGCGGTCAGATAGTGGATACTTACCCCTATTTTGTTGTTGGCGCTCTACACCTGATCTCCTCGGCTGTTCTGGGAGCGGGTGCTCTGTTCCATTCCGCTAAAGGTCCAGCACAATTGAAAGATGCTGGCGGTCGTGCCGCTAAATTCCACTTTGAATGGAATGACCCTAAGAAGTTAGGCTTTATTCTTGGGCATCATCTCATTTTTCTAGGAGTAGGCGCTCTGTTATTGGCCGCGAAAGCCATGTACTTTGGCGGACTATACGATGCCACCATTCATGATGTCAGGCTCGTTACCAGCCCAAATCTTAATCCATTGGCAATCTATGGCTATCAAACCCATTTTGCCTCGGTGGATAACTTAGAAGACTTGGTAGGCGGTCACATCTATGTTGGTTTGCTACTCGTTGGTGGTGGTATTTGGCACATCCTAATACCACCAATGAAGTGGGCAAAGAATCTCGTAAGCTTCGAGGGAGAAGCGGTTCTTTCCTACTCTCTCGGCGGTATTGCTCTGGCAGGATTTGTAGCAGCTTACTTCTGCGCAGTTAATACCCTAGCCTATCCCGTCGAATTCTATGGTCCTGCCTTAGAGGTCAAGCTTGGTGTTTCGCCATATTTTGCAGACACTATTGAGTTGCCTTTGGGTGCCCACACTCCTCGCTGCTGGTTGGCCAATGCCCACTTCTTCCTAGCTTTCTTCTTTCTTCAAGGTCACCTATGGCATGCATTGCGTTCCATCGGCGTTGACTTTAAGAAATTTGAGGAAGGCTTGAATTAATCAGCTAGTAAAAAGCAGCCCTCTCTAGATAGTAGGTGTTAGGTGCTGTCCAATCAATCTAACACCTACTAAACCAAAAATTTCCTGGGCTGCTGAGTAGCACTCTACCAAATTTATGTTTTAGATAGAGATATACTCGGTTTTCATGACAACAAATAGTATTCCATCACGAACTAATCCGGATTGGTTGCTTGGTAATGCCCGTCTTAGGGACTTATCCGGTCAATTATTAGGAGCTCATATTGCTCACGCTGGTTTGATTATGTTCTGGGCAGGCGCAACTACCATAGCGGAAATTTCCCAGCTTGTCCCTGGTCAGCCGATGTCCGAGCAAGGATTAACCTTGTTACCCCACTTAGCCACTTTAGGCTGGGGTGTCGCACCCGGTGGTGTGGTCACAGATACCTATCCCTATTTTGTGATTGGCATTTTGCATCTAGCTGCATCCGCTGTTTTGGGTGCAGGTGGTCTATTTCATGTTTTTAGTGGTGTTGCAAATTTGAAAGATGGCACTGGACGCGCCCCTAAATTCCACTATGAATGGACTGACCCCAAGAAGCTCAGCTTTATTTTAGGACATCATCTGATTTTCCTAGGTGTGGGTGCGTTGTTGCTGGTAGCCAAGGCAATGGTTTTTGGTGGCATTTATGACGCTGCTGTCGGCAATGTACGTATCATTACCAGCCCAACTCTTAACCCAGTGACTATCTTTGGTTATCTCTTTGGCATTGTCGATGGGGTTTGGAATCCTCTTGGAATGGCAGCTGTCAATAATTTAGAGGATGTCATTGGTGGTCATATTTGGATTGGGATGATGTGTATTGGTGGCGGGATTTGGCATATTGTCTCCACTCCATTTAACTGGGCTAGGAGTGCCCTCCAGATTGAAGGAGAAGCAATCCTCTCCTACAGTTTAGGGTCTCTAGCGTTTATGGCTTTTGTGTCTGCTGCTTTTGTTGCTAACAACACTACGGTCTTTCCCACTGAATTTTACGGTTCTAACCGTCTGGTAGCAGCAAATGTTCAGTTTTTCTTGGGACTCTTGTTCTTAGGGGGGCACTTGTGGCATGCTGTCCAAGCCCGTTCTGGCAGTGTATTAATGAGTACTCAGATTAAGTACTTAGATAAACTGTCAAAATCCCAAGACAATCCAACGACAGAGCCTTCGTCATAATTTCTTTGAAAAACTAGTTGCTAATTTTTAGCATTAAGTGGTATACTAAAAATGTAAGTTGCCATCTAGACGAGACACAGAGCCAGGGTTTCTTCTCTAGACAGGAAGCTAGTCCTCCTTATGGTAAACCAACAGCCAATCAGATCACTAGGGTGGTGATCTGATTTTTGTTTTTTAGCTATTTATCAATAAAGTTTATTATTAAAAGCCCAATTCTTATGGAACCAGAAACCTGCTGGAAAACTGAAGCTGTTGTCAGCCGTGAGCTTTTAGCTCACGCTACCCGAACAGCGGTCAGCGGTCAGCCATTCTCTACTTGAAATGCAGACGTAAAAAAGATTAAATCAATGCTTAGTTGTTGTCTTAATGCAGCGCGGTCTTGGGGGAAACCCCCAAGACCGCTTAGGTGCGCTTATTTAAAAACTGTTCGCGTAGCGTGGCACAGGCTTCTAGCCTGTGATATGGCCCATTAGCTGATAACTGATAACTTACGGTTACCTAACTTGCGTTCGCATAGCGTGACCGTAGGTCAATCCCCTTTGGCGCGCCAGAGCCAAACATATTATCAAAAAGGGAGTTTGTTCGCGTAGCGTGGCCAAAGGCCAGGGAAAAAGAATACCCCATCCTTCTTAAGGTTTAAAGTTACCGTAAGAATAGGGTCGCCTTAATAATAAAGTTTTAACCCTTTTGCTCATAGCCGACCAACCATAAAGGCGACCCTATTCTAAGGTTTCGTCTCCGGGGATGAATTTTTCCCTCAATCAGGCAAAGTCCCAGTCCTCCCTAGGAACTCTAAGTATTCAGAAAGGCTTAAGCCCGAACGAGCAGCCAGCCTTTTTAATCCTTGCCAACCAGTTTCAGTGGCCTTGATGCTGTAACTTTTTTTAGCTTCCTCGTGTAATCTGGGTCTTCCTACTTTTCTTTTAATTTGTTCACTCATTTACTTGACATTATTATTTTGGGGGTCTATAATTAGATTAGCACTGAAAGAGGTCGAACAGATGCAACTAGGATACTCTTACAAACTCAAGCCCACTCAACGACAAAAAGCCGTAATGAATCGGTGGTTAGACATGTTGAGGTCGCAGTATAATTACCTGCTTAGAGACAGAAATGATTCTTACAATCAAGCAAAAGCTCCTAGATTAGGCAATTATTGTGATCTGAAAAGCGGTGGAGAAGCGTGTCCATTAACTTGTTCAGTCAGCAAAAATTATTCAGTAGGTTACCCTTGGAAGAAAAGTCGAAATAATCCAAGACGAAGTGCCTATGAAGCCCAAAGTTCTAGTCTTCCCATACTCAAGAAAGAAAGACCCTGGTATAAATCAATTCATTCAACTGTATTGCAACAAACTCTAAGACAATTGGATGTTGCATTTGCTAAATTCTTTAAAGGATAAACTGGATACCCTAGACCAAAAAGAAGGTCACGATTTAGGAGCTTCAAATATGCTCCTGGTCAAGTAAAGCTTGATGGGGACAATATATATCTCCCAGGAATTGGATGGATGGGTTTTTACAATTCTCGCCCTATCCCTGAGGGTTTTATTTTAAAATCAGTCACTGTTCGGAGGAAGGCTCGCGGTTGGTTTGTAAGTCTTCAAATCGAAGACAAGTCAGTTCCAACTACTCCGATAAGGAGTAATAGCGAAATCAATCCTCTAAGAGTCAAAGGCTGCGATCTAGGAATTAACAAGTTAGTCAGTATCTCTAATGGTAAAACAATAGCTAATCCAGCTAAACAAAAGTCTTTTAAACGCAGATAAAGACGCTTAAAACTGAGACAAAAGGCTGCTAGCCGAAAGAAAAAAGGTTCTAAAAATAGAGGAAAGTCTTACTCTAGGGTGGCCTCACTTCATGAGCGTATTGCAAACAATCGTAGTGCCTATCATTGGGATGTAGCTAATCAGTTAGTCAAAGATACAGATGCCTTGGTACTTGAAGATCTTAATATAAAGGCAATGAAATCTCGCTGTAAACCTAGACCTAATGAGAATGGTGGATATGTCCGCAATGGACAGTCGGCAAAAAGAGGTTTAAACAGATCAATATCTAATGCAGCTTGGGGTGAACTGGTTAAAAAGGTAGAGGTCGTGGCTGCGAAGTCAGGCATACCAGTAGTCAAAATAAATCCCAAGCACACGTCTCAAAAATGCCCGAAATGCCATCACGTCAGTAAAAGTAACAGAAAGAAAGAAAAGTTTGTCTGTACCAATTGTGGTCACTATGATGACTAGAAATGTTAATGGGGCAATAAACATCAAAATGCGGGGTCTAAAAAAACTGGGAATTGACCCCACTCAGCTACCTCCGGTGCGGGGGGAAGTCACGCCCACGGAGTTAACAGCAACATAGTTGTTGTGCCTGGGAATCCCCATCCCTGCGACGGGTGGGGAGGTTCAACGTCACACAACTTTAGAAGTAGCTTGATGACTACACTTACACCGTCGTGAGTTAACCCTAGCAGGATTGAGAGTTGCCTCATAGTCATAACAATTGATTGCCTCTTCTGTTAGCGCCTTTGACGGATGTACTGTACACTTGAGGCGATAATCTCCAGTAAAAAAAGCGCAGCGACTACAGGGAATTTGATGTAATTGTCTCAAATGAGCGACACCATCTTGAAAGGTGACCCTAATCCGCCATAAAGCTATTCCGATTAATGTCCAAGCAGCTATGCAGCACAGAAACGTTGCCAAATGTTGAATAACCTGAAAAAGAAGTATCTCGAACATGCTTAACTACTAACTAATAAGATTTCAATTTATGGATGCTACAGATAGTTTCAGCTATCAGCCATCAGCCTATGCGCTACGCGCACGCTGCGCGAACAGCTATCAGCTATCAGCTAATGGCTGATGGCTAAATGCTTACCTAAGTACTAATTGCTAATGGCTCAGGGACTGGTGATGATAGGGATTCCCAAAACCGGATGATTTGCCTTCCTACTCGATTGGGATGGAAATAGTGGCAAAAGTGACCCCCTTCGGGATATTCCCATAAGCGATCGCATTCTTTTAACCAAGATTTCCATCCTTGCAAAGCATTAGAATCAACAATAATGTCATCTTTGCAACCACATACCATTAATGGTACTTGCACTGCTGTTGGTGCTACACTAACCCGTTTATATAGGGAATGAGGAGAGGGAGAAAAAGCTAAATCCTGCTCTAGGATGGTTACTAAACCTTTCGTAATACGGTGATTGTGATGACCAAAGAGGCTCTTAACCATTTGGCTAAGCAACACTTGGCGAGTGCAGGGTAAAAGTTGGAGCTGCACATAGTAGTGGGCTTGCCAGTCAACTGCAGGATTAACACCTACTGATAATAGAGTTAAAGACTTGACTTTTTCAGGATATTTACGGCTATAGAGTAGTCCTACCAAACCAGCAGTGCTGTGACCCACCAGATGGATAGGATGATCTGAGGCTTTGAGATAGTCATGAAGTAAGGTCAGGGCGATATCAAGAGACGTTGGTTCATCTTGGTTTTGGCGATACTCCCACTGGCCAATTCGCTTTTGTTTAGACAAATAACGAATTAAAGGCTGATCAAAACGTAGAAAACTTGGACTAACATTCAACCAAAGGATTTCAGGCAAAATAGACATATAGCAAAGGGAGTAGGGAGTAGGGAGTAGGGAGTAGGGAGTAGGGAGTAGGGAGTAGGGAGTAGGGAGTAGGGAGCAAAAATTATCATAATTCCTACACGGATCCCTATAGCAATTTTATAATCACAAATATTCAATAGGGGTGAAGCATTTTATTATATGTTTGAAAGTCATTAATGTTGACCGTTAACGCTCAAATGTAAGTGGTCAATAGTCAACGGTCAACGTAGCTAGCTTTATAAAAAATAGACGGTTTTCAGGTGCGACCCGTGGCGAATTTAATTCGCCTACGGAAAGCGCACCTCAGGTTTTTTCCTAATTGGAAAATACCCAATTTAAATGCAAAGCAGCTTACAACGGTTGTAAAAACTAAACTCCAAACTCTTGTTTGAGTTGGGTTACCCAAGTTTTTATCCGTTTTTCCGTCAGTTCAGACTGGTTATCGTCATCGAGGGCAAGACCAATAAACTTACCATTTTTGAGAGCTTTTGATTCATTAAACTCGTACTCATCAGTCTTCGGCCATTGTCCAACTGTGGTACCCCCCAGTTCGGAAATTTTTGCTTCTAGAATACCAATGGCATCCATAAAGTTATCAGGATAGCCCTCCTGGTCTCCAGTCCCAAAATAGGCGACTTTCTTACCACTAAAGTTGATACTATCTAACTCCTCAAAGTAGCCATCCCAGTCAGCTTGTAATTCCCCAATATCCCAAGTAGGACAGCCGATGATGAGATTTTCGTACTTTTCAAAATCGCTATTTTCAGCCTCTTCTATTTTATGGATAGTGACGACATCATCACCGCCAAGTCCTTCTTGAATTTCTTCAGCTGCCGCCTCTGTTTTACCGGTTTGAGAACCGACGAAAAGACCAATTTTTGACATTTTTATTTACTCCTGATTGATGTTGATTAGATTCTTATCCCCACAGGGGACTGACTCAGTCAGTATGGTTTCCTCCAGCATTGGCATCTGTTGCCGACAGTGGCAGCAATAGTAGTAAATGCCAGTGGCAGGTGGAGACATTTATCTTGGTTATGGCATCCGTCTTTATTAACGCCTTCTAGGTCGTTGAAAATTTATCAATAATATTTATCAATAAATTGAGACCAAAAGGAGGGATTATTGTCTGTTGCCATAGTTTCGGTCAAGGTTGCACTTAACCTGGCTGTCACTATGGGAGGGATGAACGGTTAGTTATATCTAAGCTAGGGAAAAGAGATAATGGGGTTAGGGTTGACATGGCTTCCTAGCCCCAGACAGCTCCTGTTTTAAGAAGCCTATAGAATGCTCCATTAATTACTCTAGCATTTGTTGAAACTTTTTAGCAACTAATTCAACCCATCATGCCCTGAATCATACTGAAGTTATTGACCAGCAGATAGGCAAAAATCGCTCCTCCAGCGCCACCAACTAGAAAAGCTCCAGCAAACTGACTCCAGCCGTCAGCAGTTTGGATAGTTTCTGGTACCTCGGGTACCCTGGTAACGAATGTGGGTCGAGGTAAAGTTTTTAGCTCTTTTTTAAAGGTGACTGTACCGTAGATTGATAGGCCGATGGTGGCGATTACAATCAGAGCAATAGCTGCTGTTACACCAGCTAAGTTTGCCGTCTGTGAATCCCGCAACGGTCCTAATTTGGCAAACGGACCAAAGATAAAATACCCATGAGCCATGCCAATTTCTAGACCCCTGGACAGGGGAGAAAGACCGGGACGGTAAATAGGTAGGTTTTTGAG